>JBMYXX010000024.1:0-19335 GCA_049608805.1 Flavobacteriales bacterium
ATGCTAGGAGGAACAAACGACACGACATACCGAGCAGCAACACTTATAGAACTACTTCACACTGCAACATTGGTGCATGATGATGTGGTTGATGATTCTGCCAAGCGAAGAGGTTTTTTTAGCATTAACGCGCTTTGGAAAAACAAGGTGGCGGTTTTGGTAGGAGATTATCTATTGAGTCGGGGGCTGCTGTTATCTGTAAAGCATAAGGATTACAACTTGTTGGAAATCACTTCCAACTCCGTAAGAGAAATGAGCGAAGGCGAACTTCTGCAAATGGAGAAGGCACGTAAACTCGACATTACCGAGGAGATTTACTTCAACATTATTCGGCAGAAAACAGCTTCATTGATTGCAAGCTGCTGTGCGTCTGGCGCTGCAAGTGTTTCTGATGATGAAGAGTTGATTGAAAAGATGCGCAAGTTTGGCGAAACGGTAGGAATTGCGTTTCAGATTAGAGACGATTTGTTTGACTACGGAAGTGCCGAAAACATTGGCAAGCCTACTGGCATCGACATCAAGGAAAAGAAGATGACGTTGCCGTTGATTTACGCGCTAAACAACTGCGACAAAAAAGAAAAACGGTTCATTATTAACACCATTAAGAATCACAACAAAGACGAAAAGCGTGTTTCGAAAGTGATTGATTTGGTGAAAGTAAAAGGCGGAATTGATTACACCGTTAAACGAATGAAAGAGTACCAAGAAACGGCTCTTTCGATGCTTGATGCATACCCTGAAAATGATGCGCGCAAGTCCTTAAAAGACTTGGTCAATTTTGTGATTGATAGAACGAAATGATTCCGTCCGAAACCGTCTTCGTAAGCCCTGCTGTAGGCGTTTTACTTCTGATTGGATTTGTCTTGGTATTTAGTAACGTTTTTTATCGGGCGACTAGAAAGTATTATTACCATTTTAAACTAGGCAAACATCTTTACCCTAATCAAGTAGATGGTTATTTTTTACTCTCAAGCGGTTGGTATTCCGACTTCGATTTACTTACGTTATTATGGTTTTACTCTCCTGTTTATTTCCAGAAAGTAGATGAAAGTTTGTTTGATGAGAAGGCGAACAATTTAGTGAGGCAAGTCAAATATGCCTCAAACAACTTCATAAAAGCGTTGCTAGTTTACGTTTGTTATATCGCTCTATTCTGGCTTATACCCGGCTCTTAAATTGAACCTAGCTCAATAAACCTCTTACAACCGTAGAAATTGACTTTCCGTCTGCTTTTCCAGCTAATTCTTTACTAGCCATTCCCATTACTTTTCCCATGTCTTGAGGACCAGTAGCACCAACTTTTTCTACAATAGCTTGAAGGATAGGCTTCAACTCCTCTTCAGACAATTGAGCAGGTAGATACTTTCCAATAATTGCCGCTTCGGCCAACTCTGGTTCTGCTAAATCTTCACGTCCTTGAGACTTGTATAATTCAGCACTTTCTTTCCGTTGCTTAACCAATTTCTGAAGCATTTTTATTCCTGCTTCATCAGAAGATTCTCCTTCAGCGCCTTTTTCAGTAGCAGCTAAAAGCAGCTGAGATTTAACAGAACGCAATGCAGTAAGACGCACGGTGTCTTTTGCTTTCATTGCTTCTTTAAGGTCGTTGTTTATTTGGTCGGTTAAGCTCATAAATTCAAAGTTTAATTTTATTTCTAATCACTGGTCGCTTTTCGCAGTTCACTCTAGTTGTCAAAGCTATTAACAATCTTCTCAAGCGTTGGTTTATCCATCACATGTTTTCCTTCAAACGGCCAAGTTGTAAGCTTTAACCCTTTTTGCTCAAACTCTGCCTTTTTCTCTTCAAGGTTAACGTTCTGCAAAAACTGGTCTTCGTTACCATGTACAAAATGAGTGGAAAGGCCGTTAAAAATATTTCCCATTTCTGTTGCATCAACATCATGGGGGAAAGAACCTGCCCAAAGAACCAGTTCGGAAGGACGAATTCCGCTGTTAGCAAACCATCTAACGGCAGTTGCGGTTCCCTGAGAGAACCCCAAGACAATTAAACGTTTGTTGGTTGATTGGGCGTCAATACCGCAATCTTTCAGCACTGCGTTGATATAAGTGGTTTGATCTTCAACCTCTGTTTCGCGATCATCCTTGGTCATCCAACTAGCTCCAACTCTACCAGTTAATCCATTAACATAAAACCGAGAAAGCCCTTCTACCGCAACAATAAAGTTCTTCTCAGAATCAAGATTTTCAAAGTGCTTTATGAAGTATTCCGCCAGCTGTCCGTAGCCGTGAAAGACAATCCAAATGTTTTCTGTCTTTGGTTGTACGGAATTTAGCGTGAAATACCGCGCAGTTCGCGTGGTTTTTATGGTCGATTTTACTGATTGTGGCATGTTAAATCATGTTCATCGGGTTCTACGCAACTTTCGTCTAATAATACGTGATTCACACAAAGGCATATCTACCTTAAATGCTCAATCGACCAGCGTAAAATAAGACCTAATTGACTGCCCAAAAGTATGCGTTTGCAGCGTTGTGTTTTCTCCTAATCGGAGCCGAAAGCTGGGCTCAATGCCTTTCACTTCCCAATACGTTTACAGAACAGCTAAATCAAGCTGATAAAATTGTGGAGGGTAGAGTTGTGGGACAGGAGTCTTTTCTAGGTCCGAACGGAAATGTTTTCACCCAAAACAGCCTAGAGGTTTATCGAGTATTTAAAGGAGAGGCTGAGCTTACGCAAAGCGTAGTTACAGAAGGAGGAGTTTTTGGAGATGTAATGCAATTGGTTACACCAAGCATTCAGCTTCAAATTGGCGATTATGGCGTGTTGGTTTTAGAGGCCGATGAGCAACGAAATTCGCTGTTGATGGCCAGCAATTTCATCTCTATTAATGAAGCGAACAATGCCGTTTCAGGCTCGAAGAATTTCAGCGAACGCGAACAATTATACAAGGCAATTGGTAGAACAACGGGAAGTAGCCAAATGCAACTGCTTAGGTCTCCTGCTGTGCAAGCTGCTAGCAGCAAAAACGCGGTAGAAATTGGTTCGGTTTATCCGTTAGAGGTAACCGCAGGAACTAAAACGCTCATCACTATTTCGGGGCAAGGTTTTGGGCAAGAGCAGGATGGTAGTTGTGTTGCGTTTCATAACGCAGATGATGGCGGGCAAAGTTTTGTTGGTCTTAATTCTGGGCCACACTACGTGAATTGGTCTGATACGGAAATTCAGATTTACGTTCCATCGGCAACGCTATACAATTCTACGGTTGCAGGCACCGGTTCTATTCAGGTAATAAAGGCAAATGGGGCAATTGCGGAAAGCCAAGAATATTTAACCGTTAATTATGCCAAAAGTGAGGTGATTTATGCCGAAAACCTAAACGAAACCATGCTTGTTGCCAAACAGTATGGCGGATATGAATTTACTGTCAATCAAAATTTGTTAGCGTTTTTAGGCAACTCAGAGTTGGCTGCAAAATGTATTGAAAAATGGGCTTGTAATACTGGTGCTAATCTTCGGTTGGGGAACGCAGTTACTTCTGTTACAGAATTTGGGCATGACCAGATAAACGTACTTGGTTTATCTAATCCTGGTCAATTACCAACTTACCTTTTGGGGAGAACAATTACCACGTTTTCTAGCTGTGGAACGACAAACGGTTTGCAATGGAATTTAGCCGAAGTAGATATTCTTCTTAACGCAGATATTGACTGGTGGATTTCTGAATCTCAGCCTGAAGGAAACACGTTTGATATTGAAACTGCGCTGTTGCATGAGCTGGGGCACGCACATTTGTTGCAACACAATAACGACCCTAATTCTCCAATGTATTTTGAGTTAACAACCGGAACAGCAAGACGAGATTTGCATCTGCAAGCCGATATTGAAGGCGGGCAGTTTGTGGCCACAAGCTCTGCTAATGCAGACCATACGTGTAGCGATGAGTACCATCAGCCTTACGATAATTCAAACTGCAATTTGAGCGTAATAAATGGAGTTGGCGATGAAGCAATCAAGACTTTCTCCGTTTACCCAAACCCTTTTTCTGATGAGATTCTGGTTAGCGCAGAGTGGTTAAACGAAGCGGAGTATTCCATATTTGATGCAACAGGAAGAACTGTTCAGTCTGGAAGTTTTGGCTCAAGTGCTATCCCAACAACTAAGCTTTCAAAAGGAATTTATCTTTTAGAGGTAAATACGGCAACAGAAAAGTTCGCGCAGCGGATAGTTAAAAACTGATTCCTTTGTTGTATGAAAGCAGCAATTGTGGGTTCTACAGGTTTCATCGGAAAACTACTTCTCAACCTGTTAAAAGATGATTCAGATTTTGAATCGGTTGCTGTTTTGGCAAGGCGAAAAATTGAGCTAGACCCAAAATTTAATATGCTTGTTGGCGATTTAAAAGAACAAGAATTACCCGCAACGGATGTCGCTTTTTGCGCCCTCGGAACAACCATGAAAACGGCTGGTTCTAAAGAAGCGTTTTATCATGTTGATCACGATTTGGTTTTAGATTTTGCTCAAAAAGCGAAGGCAGCGGGAACTAAAACGTTTGTGATGGTTTCTTCGGTTGGTGCTGATGCCGAATCTTCTAATTATTACCTGAAAGTAAAGGGCGAAACCGAGGCAAGTTTGGAGCAAATCGGGTTCAACTCGCTCATTATTCTTCGTCCGTCTATGTTAATGGGAGATAGGCAAGAATTTCGTTTTGGCGAGTTAATTGGCAAAGCCGCCATGACAGTTTTTAATCCATTAATGTTGGGCGGATTAACCAAATACAAAGGCATTCAGGGAAAAACAGTTGCCCGGTGTATGCAGCAATTGGCAAAGCAAGAATTGGCTGGAGTTCACGTTTTAGAAGGAGAACAGCTTTTCGCTTTTCAAAGCAGTTAAGGTTTGCTTTCTGTTTTTGCTTTTGGGTTGTAATGGATGAACATATTGGCCCAAACCGATCTAGAAACTCTAAATATTGGTGGAAACAAGAGTAAGATGCTCGCTGCGTTAATTCCCAAGTACCAAAGAATTTCGAATCTCCAAAGTACTGTCATTGCCACAAAAACAGCTACGCTTAACGCGATGGTAAGAGCGTAACTCACATACATTGCTCCATAGTAGAATCCTGGCTCTGGCCAGTATTTTTGGTCGCAAACAGGGCAATTGTCAGGCATTTTCTCCAGCATTGTAAAGCTGTACGGGTTCTTGTGCAAGAACAAATCGCCCTCGTGGCAGCGCGGACATTTCAGTCTAAGCATGCTGTAGATTTTGCTTCCTTTCTTCATGGTTTTAATCTGAATGCAAATGAACGCAATTTGCTATCAAGGTGTGTTAATATTCGGCAGATAAACCGATTGAATTTTAGACTTTTGTGGAATGGTTTCATTAAGCAACGTTTCGGTTCAATTCAACGGGAAATTTCTGTTTAACAGCATTTCGTTTCTCGCCAATCCAAAAGATAGAATTGGTTTGGTTGGAAAAAATGGTGCGGGAAAATCGACCTTACTAAAGGTTATTGCTCAGGAAATTGAAGCGGAATCTGGAGTGGTTTCTATGCCAAGCGGCTGCACAATTGGTTACTTGTCTCAGGACATTAAACCAAGATTGGGTAAGACCATTTTTGACGAAACCTACGGAGCGCTAAAAGAACTAAAGTCTTTAGAAGTTCGCGTAAAGGATTACACTAAGCAGTTAGAAGAGCGAACAGATTACGAGTCTGATTCGTACATGGAGCTCATCAATAACATGCATGAGGCCAACGAGCGTTTTGGAATGCTTGGTGGAGATACCGCTGATGCTGAGGTTGAAAAAGTGCTAATGGGACTTGGTTTCCTTCGGTCAGACCTCACCAGAAAAATGGAAGAGTTTAGCGGTGGTTGGCAAATGCGAGTTGAGCTTGCCAAAATCTTGGTTCAGCGCCCAGATGTTTTGCTGTTAGATGAGCCAACAAATCACCTCGATATTCTCTCTATACAATGGTTAGAAGAATTTCTTGCAGATCATAACGGGAGCGTGATTTTGGTTTCACACGATAGAGCATTTTTGGACAACATTACCAACAGAACTATTGAGATTACGCTTGGGAGGATTAATGATTACAAGGTGCCTTATTCTAAGTATGTAACGCAGCGTGCCGAGCGCATTGAGTTGCAAAAAGCTTCTTATGAAAACCAGCAGAAGTTCATTATTGATACCGAGAAATTTATTGAACGGTTTAGATACAAAGCATCTAAAGCAACACAAGTTCAGAGTAGAATTAAAGCGCTAGAAAAGGTTGAAAGGATTGAGATTGAGGAAGTTGATAATTCAGTTATGCGCCTCCGTTTCCCGCCAGCACCAAGGGCAGGAAAAGTTGTGGTTAATGCTGAGGGAGTATCCAAAAGTTATGGCGACTTAGAAGTGCTTAAGAATGTTGATTTAATGCTTGATAGAGGCGAGAAAGTTGCGCTTCTAGGAAAAAACGGAGAAGGTAAAACCACGTTTTCTAAGATTGTTGTTGGCGAGCTAGATTACACGGGTAAACTAGAGCTTGGTCACAACGTTGCCATGGGGTATTATGCCCAAGATCAGGCAGAATCGCTTGATTCTGCTAAGACTGTTTTTGAAACGTTAGATGATGTTGCTAGAGGTCCGATAAGGACAAAACTTAGAGATATTCTTGGTTCTTTTCTGTTTAGCGGAGAGGATATAGATAAGAAGGTAAGTGTGCTTTCTGGGGGAGAACGCGGACGTTTGGCATTAGCCAAATTGCTGTTAGAACCAGTTAACCTTTTGGTGTTGGATGAGCCAACTAACCACTTAGATATGCACTCTAAAGATGTACTGAAACAAGCGCTCAAGAACTACGATGGTGCAATGATTATTGTTTCTCACGATAGAGATTTTCTAAGCGGACTAACCGAGAAGGTTTACGAGTTTAAAGACCAAGGTGTTAAACAGCACATTGGCGATGTGTATGAGTTTTTGGCTAAAACCAAATTCGAAAGCATCCAAGAGTTTAGCGCAAAAGCCAAAGTAGAAACCGCTCCCAAGGTTGATAAAAAACCAAAGGATAAGGAAGACTATAAAGTGCGAAAAGCACGAGAAAAGGAACTTCGCAACGCAAAAAACCGAGCGGATAAGTTGGAGAAAGAGATTTCATCCATCGAAAAAGAAATTGCCGATTTGGATGAGTTAATGCTTGACGCAGAAGCGTATAAAACTGCTTTAGAAACCAGAGATGTTTTTAAAGAATACCAAGACAAACAAGCCAGTTTAGACACTAAAATGGCAGAATGGGAAGAAGCTGTAAACAAGCATGATGCTTTGAAAGAAGCGTAGCCAAGAATAATGTCTAGGTCAATAATTGGCCTTAACCATTTCTTTTTTCAACTTAGTGTTTTAGGAATTTAGTTCATCAAAATGAGAAAATCTCTTAATCTAATTTCAGGCGTTTTACTATCCGTTTTCATCCTCTCTTCGTGCGGAGATGTTGGTATTACAAAAAGGCGTCATTTGCCAGGTTATCATCTCGATTTTGGTCATAGTAAAAAGCAGCAAAAGCCGAGTGTTGTAAAGCAAGAAACTGCTGATAGAAAGAAGGTTGAGTCAATAAAAACGCGCCCAGCGAAGCTTTCCAAAAAGCAAGCGGCAAATGTTACGCTAAGCGAAGTTCCGGTGCCGGAATTAGAGGCTAGTGCTGCCACAAAGACTGCTCATCAGGCGAAGCCGAAAAATCAAACTTGGAGCCATCTTAACCAATTTATGCGCAACCCAATTGGAGAGTTAAGGAAAGAGAAGCTGAATGGCGAGCTGAAACGGGCTGTTTTCAATAAGGATGAAGAAAAATACGGTTGGTCAACCACAGGAATTGTCTCAACTGGTTTGGGCTTTGTGGGCCTAGGGCTGGTTATTACTGGTTTAGTATTGTTGGTGTCGTTTGTAACTGGTGCTGGATTTGCATTTTGGTGGTTATTCCTGCTGTTGGGTTTGTTTATAGGAATTGGAGCCATGGTAACCGGAATTATAGGAATGCGACAAACTAGAGGAGGAGAAAAGAGAGGAAGGGGTTTCGCTTTGGCTGGAATGATTGCGGGAATAGTGTCTCTAGCTATGGGACTTGTTGGCCTGTTGTGGGGACTTATTTACTCAATTATCTTCAATAGAGAAGACGATTTCTAACTCAATTTCCGAAGCCTTTTAGCAGATGCAGATCGTAAATTGTGTCTACATCAGAGAGTTTTGGTAAGAGTCCGTAGGTTAATCTGTTTTCCATAAAATCTACTACAGTATCCTCAAACACAGAATCGGTGCTCCATTCTTTATCATCAAACAAAAAGGAGTGTTCTTTTTTCATTCCTAGGAGGTAGTAACCGCCATCTTTTGCAGGGCCAATTACAGCGTCTTTAGATTCTAACTTTAGAAACGCATCTTCAATTATTTCCGGAGATATTTCTGGACAATCGCTGCCAATAATAAGCGTCTTTTTTGCGCCAAGCGTGAAGGTTTCTGCGAACGCATTTTTCATTCGCTCGCCTAATGAATTTCCGTACTGTAAATGCTTTTCAAATGCTTGGTTGCTCCAGTCATCATCAGCAATCTCATCAGCATAAAACACATGACTTGTGCAGTTTGTAGCCTCCGCAGCATTCCGTGTTATAGACAGTAGAAGACGGTAAGCTTCTAACGCTTTTTCGTCTCCAATAGACTTGGCTAGCCTAGTTTTTACCTTGCCTAAAACAGGATTTTTGACAAAAACAATAAGATGATTTTCTTCAGAATTGTTGGACATCTAACAAAGGAGATAAAAATTATTCTGCAAGCCGAATAAATGCGGGCATTGTTTTAATTTTAGGAGACCACAGAATCTGTGGGTTTATTTCAAAATCGTATTCAAATGTATGAGGTAGGAGTTGCCAAAGCTGACATTACAGCTTTTAAGCTTGGGGTAGGAATGATGGGGTACGGCATGTACTTTAACATTGTTAAAGGAGTAGAAACCGATTTGTTCTCGAGAGCCGTTGTTATCCGAGACACAACTACGGGAAAGAAGGTTGTTCTGGTTAACGTAGAAATTTGCTTCATAACTATTGCAATTAAACGCGGGGTTTGGAAAAAACTCAGGAGAAAGCATGAAAATTTAGGGTTTGATGAAGATGCGATAATGATTACCGCTCAGCACACGCACAGTGCACCTGGCGGTTATTCTCATTTTGGTCTTTACAACATGTCAATTCCTGGTTTTGTGCCAGAGGTTTATCAAAAGGTAGTTGACGGAATTGTCGATTCTATTGTAACTGCCAACGAGCGTTTACAGCCTGCAACAATAAAACTTGGTAGAGGAGAATTAGCGGCAGATAAGGAGGTAGCGTTTAACCGCTCTTTGGCAGCGTATAACGCCAATCCTGAAGTGAAAAAGCCATTAGCCAAAGAAGAGACCAACCAAGCAGTTGATAGAAACATGCTGCTCATGCGCTTTGATGATTTGGAGGGAAATCCTATCGGCTCTTGGAATTGGTTTGGAGTTCATACAACCAGTTTGAGCAACGATAATCATAGAATTTGTTCGGATAATAAAGGCTATGCCGCAAACTATCACGAGGAGAAAGTTCGAAAAACTAAGAAAGACAATTTCGTTTCGGTTTTCGCGCAGCGGAAGGCTGGAGATGTAACGCCAAACATTTGGTGGGACACTAAGAAAAAGTGGACACGCGGAAAGTTTGAGGATGATTTTGAGAGCGCAAAATTCAACGGGAACATTCAGTTTGAACAGGCGCATAAACTCTTTAAGTCTGCAAAAAAAGCCGAGCAGTTGCCGTTGCAATTAGATCATGCCATGACCTTCGTTGATTTCCGAAGAGTTGTTGTTGATAAGGAGTTTGCTAGTGGAGAGAAAGATGCTCAAACAGGACCTGCTTGTCATGGCGTTGCGTTTTTTGAAGGAACCGTTGAAGGGCCAGGAATGGCGCCAGCAGTTGGAGCGCTGGCCAGAACGTTAATTCGTGCTCAGAAGGCTTACGAACTTGCCGCGGCACCATTCAAACCAAAAGAAAAAGCGGACCGCATTTACGAGAAGTATAAAGCACATGGCCCCAAAGACATTCTTATTGAAGCAGATGAACGGAGGATTCTTGGAACCCGCGATATTAAAAACCTTGTTGTTCCCGCTTGGGCAGACCCAGCGGTAGGGCAGTTTAAGCGGTTTCATGCCAACGGAAGTCTAGGAGAAAAACCTTGGATTCCACAAATTTTACCCTTGCAATTGGTGATTTTGGGTAACCTAGCTATTGCAGGGATTCCTGCCGAGATAACAACCATTGCAGGAAAGAGATTAGAAGATTCTTTACTCGAAGTACTCGCAGACCGCGGTGTAACGGAAGTAGTTTGCTCTACTTACACCAATTCGTATTGTGGTTATATCACTACTTATGAAGAGTATCAACTTCAGCTTTACGAAGCAGGTCATACCGTTTTCGGAATGCACTTTTTAGGGGCAATACAAACCAAGTTTAAGCAGTTGGCGCTTGAGTTGTTAAAGCCACAGAACGAGAGGAATGTTATGGAAGATGGGCGCCCAACGCAATTCTCCGAAGAAGAGTTGGCACTTCGTTCGTTTGACATTGAAACACAGAAAAAGCTTATTCAGCTTTAAATTCAACAAACCGGTTCCGTGTTCTGAAATAGGTTTTGTTACTTGCAAGCCATGTCTTTAGAGAAAATCGATAAGGAATTACAGGAGGCCAGCAAGGTGCTTGAAGCGTTTATGAATGACGCCAAGCAGCTGCAAGCTATTCGCAAAGCGGCTACAATAATGGTTCGTTCCGTAAATGCGGGCGGTAAGATTATTTCGTGCGGCAATGGCGGGTCTATGAGCGATGCCATGCATTTTGCAGAAGAGTTAACAGGACGATTTAGAGGCGATAGGCCAAGTATTCCAGCAATTGCCATTTCAGATGCTGGATATCTTACTTGTGCGGCAAATGACTATGGATACGAGAATGTTTTCTCTCGTTTTGTAGAAGGGTTTGGGGCTAAGGGAGATGTGCTGTTGGCTATAAGCACTTCAGGTAATTCGCCCAATGTTATAAATGCGGCAAAAGCAGCATCTGAAAAGGGGATGTCGGTAATTGCCCTTACTGGAAAGGATGGAGGGGAATTAGCTGGCCTTTGCGATGTGGAAATTCGAGCGCCACAATCAGAATATTCGGATAGAATTCAGGAAATACACATCAAAGTCATTCACATTTTAGTGATGCTGATTGAACAGGAAGTGAACCAGTAAATGCTAGTAAAAACCTTTGGAAGCGCTGTTTATGGTGTTGATGCAAGCATCATCACGGTAGAAACCAATGTTGCTGGTCAAGGGGTTAATTTTTACATGGTTGGCTTGCCCGATAATGCTGTGAAAGAGAGCCAGTCGCGTATTAGAGCTGCCTTGAAAAACGTAGGTTATAAAGTGCCTGGCAAGACCATTACCATAAATATGGCGCCCGCTGATTTACGAAAAGAAGGGTCTGCTTATGACCTAACCATTGCCGTAGGAATTCTAGCTGCTTCAGGTCAGATTAAGGCTAATAATATTTCGGAGTATGTGATAATGGGTGAGTTGTCGCTAGATGGTGGACTGCAACCCATTAAAGGTGTTTTGCCCATCGCCATTAAGGCAAGAGAAGAAGGATTTAAAGGGTTCTTTTTGCCAAAGCAAAACGCCAAAGAAGCCGCAATTGTTGATGATTTGGATGTGTATGGGATTGAGAATATCCAAGACGTAATTCAGTTCTTTGATAAAGGCGTTGATTTAGACAAAACGGTTGTAAACACCAGAGACGAGTTTTACAATCACCTTTCAAATACAGACTTAGATTTCTCTGACGTAAAAGGTCAAGAAAACATTAAAAGAGCAATGGAAATTGCCGCTGCTGGCGGACATAATTTGTTGCTTATTGGACCGCCAGGAGCTGGTAAAACCATGTTGGCTAAAAGGCTACCATCCATACTTCCACCGCTATCGTTAAAGGAGGCGCTAGAAACGACAAAAATTCATTCAGTTTCTGGAAATTTAGGTTCAAATACTTCGTTGATGACCACTAGACCGTTTAGGTCACCGCATCACACGATTTCAAATGTTGCCCTAGTCGGGGGAGGGCAAGTGCCACAACCTGGTGAGATTTCATTGGCCCACAATGGCGTACTTTTTTTGGATGAGTTACCAGAATTCCAACGTTCTGTTTTGGAAGTAATGCGCCAGCCGCTAGAAGATCGAGTGGTAAATATTTCTAGGGCAAGATTATCGGTTGAGTATCCTAGTAGTTTTATGCTTGTAAGTAGCATGAACCCATGTCCGTGTGGGTTTTATAATCACCCAGAAAAGGACTGTGTTTGTGCTCCGGGAGTAGTGCAGAAATACTTAAATAAGATATCGGGTCCTTTGCTCGATAGGATTGACATTCATGTAGAAGTAACGCCTGTTCCGATAAATGAATTAGCAGATTTTAGACCTGCGGAAGAGAGTAAGTTAATCCGAGAGCGAGTTATAACTGCCCGAGAGAAGCAAATAAATCGGTTTAAGGATTGTAAGGATGTACACTCCAATGCCATGATGGGAACCAAGCTACTTAAAGAGGTATGTAAGATTGATGAAGCTGGTAAAACGATGCTCAAAAAAGCTACAGACAGACTTGGCCTTTCCGCAAGAGCGTTTGACAGAATTCTAAAAGTTTCTAGAACAATTGCCGACCTTGAAAACTCGGCCGATATACAGCCAAATCATTTGGCAGAGGCCATTCAATACCGTAGTTTGGATAGACAGAATTGGGCAGGGTAATTATTGTTTCCTTGACAGAATAAGTCAGAGGTTTTAGATTACCCACTTCTGAATCATTCGTTCAATATCGTTAGAAACGACAGGTTTTAGCAACAAGTCATCCATGTCTGATTTAAGATTTCCCTCTTCATCTCGCTGAAGAATATTGCCGCTTAAGCCAACAATTGGAGGTACATTGTCAAAGTTGTTTTTAATCTGCGTGGTTGCCTCTAAGCCATCCATTTTAGGCATCTGAATGTCCATAAAAACGATGTCGTATTTGCCTTTTCCGAAGTTGTCAACGGCCTGTTTGCCGTTGGAAAGTACATCAACCACACAGCCCATTTTAGTGAGCATAACTTTGAAGGCTTGCTGATTAATTAGGTTGTCCTCTACTAATAAAACCTTTGTTCCAGTAATTTTTTTGGCCGTGGGTTGCTTGGTTGAAACTGGAGCTTTAGGTTCTTTCAATTTTTCGGTTACCTCACCAACTGGCACCTCGAACCAAAAAGTGCTGCCTTTCCCAAATTCACTTCTTACCCCAATGGTACCACCCAATAATTGAATGAGTTTTTTGCTGATAGATAAGCCCAGGCCTGTTCCTTCAAGGTTTTGAGCGGTTGTGTGTTCTAGTTTAGAAAAGTCCTTGAACAACTTTTTGATGTCCTTTTGAGGTATGCCAGAACCTGTGTCTGAAACCTCAAAAAGTAATCTGTTTTTATTCAGACTAACCTGCACATCTACCTTGCCTTGGTCTGTGAATTTTATGGCGTTCCTAACCAAGTTGGACAAGACTTGTGTAAGCCTTCTCCTATCAGAATGAAGTTCTAAGTCTTCCGTTAACTTCTGCAGAGAAAGTTGAAGGTTTTTACGTTCTGCTTCTGGTTGAAACCGTTCTGTAACCGTTTTTAAAAGTGCAGATATGTGGAAGATTTCTTTTTGCATGGCAACCTTTCCAGATTCTAATTCTGAAAGGTTGAGTACATCATTTACAATTTCCCGTAAATCGTGGCTTGCAGAAAGCACGTTTTGAACCTTGGATTTTTGGTCTTTGGTTAGCTTGGTGTCAAGCAGTATCTCGCTCATGGCCATGATGCCATTTAACGGAGTCCTAATTTCATGGCTCATGCTGGCTAAAAAATCTGAGCGGAACTCAAGAGATTTCTCAGCTACTTGTTTTTCTTGCAGCAATTGCTGTGTTTGTTTCTGCTCTGTGATGTCTGTTACTGTTCCCAAATAACCTCGGTATTCTCCAAGGTGATTGAACAAAGGTTGCGCTTGTTCTAGTACATGCGTTGTGGTTTTGTCGGGATTGTCAAACCGGTATTCGAGTTTAAACGCCTTCTTTTTGTTAACCATTGAGCGCCAAGCTTGGCGAACTCTCTTTTTGTCTTTTTTGTGAATCTTTTTCGTCCAACTACCATCTAAAATTGAGCTCATATCTAGCTCAATTATTAGCTGTAAACATTCATTTATGTATGTGGTATTGCCATTTACATCTACCTGATAAATCCCTACTGGTAGAAGAGCGGCAAGTTTTCTAAACTTCGATTCATTTTCTTTTAGCGCCTTTTCGGCTTTTTTCCTGTCGGTAATGTCAATGGACGAAAGTGTAATTCTATCAACTGACCCATCCTTGTTAAAAACAGGATTCATGTGTCGTTCAAACCAGTACTCACGTTCATTAATTATGAAGTGTTTTTCTACCTGAACGTTCCGTCCAGAAAAGGCTCTTTCGGTCTCTATTTTAAACTGAACAAGATTTTCTCTGGCCGTAACCACATCTATGTTCATCCCAATTTCAAGCTTTCGGTTAAACTGTTCTTTAACCAATGTTTCGGCCGGCTGATTAAACGCCAATATGTTCAGCTCTTTATCTAGGAGATAGAAGGTTTGAGAGCTACTGTTAAAAACGGCTCTTAAATTTTCTTCAGAACGCTTTACTTTTCTTTCGGCTCTAATTCTATCTGTAACGTCAGATGCCCAGATAGAAACCATGTTTTGTTTACTTAACCTGTCTTTTACTGGCGTAAACCTGATTTCTATTGTCGTAGTTTCTGGAGCTGGCTTGTCAAACTCAATTGCCACCGTTCCGCCAGATCTGGCCACTTTAATACCGCCTTCAAATTGTTCTTTCC
This sequence comes from Flavobacteriales bacterium, assembly GCA_049608805.1. Taxonomy (GTDB): domain Bacteria; phylum Bacteroidota; class Bacteroidia; order UBA10329; family UBA10329; genus UBA10329. The sequence goes on from JBMYXX010000024.1 coordinate 14,873, forward strand.
AGTATGGATGAATTGAATCCACAACATTTAGTCCGTAAGGACTATCGTCATAGGTAGTAGCTAAAAGGGTAGGTGCTAAGAGGTTACAACTAAGAATTTTGTCGTCTTCGTCAATTAAGATAAAACCCTGAGAGTCATTGTGGTCAATGGCCTGAATAACCTGTGCTTTTTCCCGAGACTCTTCTTCTGCTCGTTTTTTGTCCGAAATGTTGATGTATGAGTAAATGACACCACTAATTACTTGGTCTTGCCCTACGAGTGGACTAAAACGTCCTTCAATCCATAAGTCATGCCCCTTGCCGTCTGGTTTAGGTACTCGTTGCTCCGTGCTAATTTTCCTGCCTTTCAGTGAAGCCTGAAAATTTCTGATGAAACGCTTGTTCCCCTCTGGGTCTACATAATCCCAATAACTGCTTCCAGTTTTTAACTCCTCTTCAAAAAAGGCATACATCTCTCTAGATGCCTTCATATTAAACCAAAGAATCCTGTAGTCAACGTCTAGTATAATAACACTGCGGTCTGAGTGCTCCAAAAGAGACATCATCTCGGTGCTAGGCGCCTGAGATTTGAATGCTTTATTTTGATGGTCTCGGAAAAACATGACTGATTATAACAATTTGACGCTGAGTTTAAGATACGTCTGAATTGCGGTAAATGTTCAGGTTTTCGACCAATTGGGAATTAGGACATATTAACTTGCCCTGCGTGCCTTTTCTTGCATAATAAGTGACAGTTCTCGGCCAGTTTGGCCAGCAATAGAAGTGTTTTCTTCAGCACGCCTTATCAGGTAGGGCATAACCTCTAAAATCGGTCCGTAAGGCACATATTTAACAACATTATAACCGGCCGAAGCAAGGTTGAAACCAATGTTGTCGCTCATGCCATACAACTGAGAAAAGTAGATGTTAGAGTCGTTATTGCTCAAACCTTTATTGGTCATTAATAGGGCCAGCAACTTTGAACTTTTTTCGTTGTGCGTACCCGCAATAATTTGAATGCCTTTGTTATTCTTAACGCAAAATTCTAGGGCCAAATCGTAGTCCTTGTCGGTGGCTGTTTTGGTGTCGTGAATAGGAGATGGATAACCTTGGTCTTCCGCTCGTTCTCGTTCTTTCTCCATGTACGCACCGCGCACAAGCTTTAAACCCAGTTTGTAACCATCTTTTTGCGCTTGGGCAAAGCTAGATTTTAGAAATGCCAGCCTGTCTTTTCTGTAAAGCTGAATTGTGTTGTAAACAATAACACCATCGCGGTTAAATTCCGACATCATTTCTGCCGCAAGTCCATCAATTGTTGTCTGAATCCAACTTTCTTCGGCATCAATAAAAACACCAATCTTCTTGTCAAAACCAGCTTGGCAAATGCTTCTAACTCTAGCTTTTCCGCGTTCCCATTCTTCTGTTTCGGTTTGGTTTAATTTGCCGTTTGAATTCAACTTTGCCAATAATCCAGAGCGGATTAAAGCTGATGGCTTGAAAACACAAAACGGAATTCTATCATCTCGCCCAGCAAGCTTTACGGTTTTTAAAACTTCCTTACACGATTTGTCAAAATCTACTTCAGATTCTTTGCCTTCGGCTGAGTAATCTAGCAGCGTGGAGATTCCTTTTTGATGAAGACGCTCGATTGTTTCTTCGCATTTTCCAATGCTCTCTCCGCCACAAAAATGCTCGAAAACGGTAGCTCTAATTATTCCTTTAATTGGTAGTCGGAGAGAAAGTCCTATGCTGAGGCCCATTTTCCCCAGCTTCACAAGCGTTGGGTTTCCAACCATTCGGAACAACCAATAGGACCGATTCAGTTCCTTGTCGGACCTATCGGAAAAAGCTATTTCGGTGTTCTCAAAAGAAATCATTTCAGCTTAAAACTGGCTGGCAAATATAATCCTATCAATACCCAAAAATGAATGATTTGAGACAGCTTTTCTGTCTAGAATTTCAGCCGTAGTTGAACCTTAATGTCTGTTCGATGATTAGAGGGTGTTTGCTCTAATCCAGAACCAACTTGGTCTCTATTGCTGTAGAACAAATTAGCCACTCTAAACCACGCACTTACATTTCTAGAAATGTCGTACCGTACATTCAAATACGCCTTCATCCCTCGGTAGTAATAGGCCGGAAAAGAGTACCCGTAAAGCACATCACTTTCGTATGCATAAATACGTGCGTTGTAAGATTCCGTATCGAAATAAGCCAGGCGTGCATTGAACGAAACTGGAAATCCGAGCGGCTTAAAAATGAAGTCTTGATAGACCATGAAACCTTCTTCTACATCTCGATCTCCGCGCTTGTAACGAGAGTATTCTACGCGGCTTCTAAGCTTAACCGACTTGCTTAAGCTATAGCTAAGGTTAAGCCGATAATACGAACGCAATTCGTCTTCAATTGCTTTAATCGGTTCGTCTGCAAACGAAGCTGATTCTGTAAGCTGTTTGTTTTTCTGGCGGAACCTAAAGTAAACTTCAAAGGTTCTTGACGGACGATAGATTAGTTGCCCAACAGTTTCGTAACCATATGACGTTCCGTTGACCTGGTATCTCAGCCAAGGGAACCTAAACACATCGAAAAAACCATTTAAAATCCATCCTTTAAATGGTTGAATGTTAAAGCCAAGATAGTAGCCCGTTTCGTTGTTCATTCTTGAGCTTTCGGCAACACCATTTGCGTATAGCGCTTGGTATTTAGGCTGAAAATGCCTCACCATTGCGGTAAGCGTTACCCTTGGGTCGATGGTCATAAAAATGCCATTTACCGTTGCAAAACCGAGATTTTGGCTCAAAGCAAACTCACCAAAAAAGTGGAAGTTTTTCCAGATGTAGCTGTAGTCTAACCCAAAATTGCTGTTCTGTTTTCCTGAAAACTCGTACAAGTTGTAGAGTTGAGGGCTGCGCTGAATTGCCTTGGAATAATTGTAGCCAATTGCGGTAAGCCCAATAGAAAGCCGTCTTCCTTTATAGCTAATGTTTCCACCGTAAACCGCTTCGGTAATCGATTGTCTATCCTCTAACTCTCCGGGCGTTCTGTGAAATCCGCTACTAAAAATGGAGCTGATGGTTTGCTCTTGTTCGAAAAGCGTGTCGGTCTGTGCCGTGATGTTTGCATCCATCAACTTGTAAGAGCCAAAAGCCGTAACCTCAATTTTGCCAAACTGCAGTGTAGCGCCTCCACCACGTAAAAAGCGGTTTTCATCAACCGAAGTATAAGGACTTAAACCTCTGGCATTTCGTTTTACGCTAACTCCATCAGAAGATTTTCCGAATGCCAATCCGCTCCAAAAAACCAATCCTTGACCAAATTGAGCTTGAAAATCTCCAAGAGCTGCGGCTTTCAGTTTGCCAATATTTTTAACGAATATGTGCCCGCTGTAAAAGTCAAAACCTTGCTTCATTGAGCCTTTGAAAAACTCCTCGCCAGCATCTTTTTCCATGGTTAAACCCCAACTCACTTTGTTGGAATACTTGAATCTATAGCGCGCGTAATATTTCTGCGGATCACCTAAGTATCTGCGGTTTGGGCTTTCGGCCAGAATGCTGTCGTCAATAGCGGTGTATCCTTCTTGCTGATTTAACACCTGCTGGTAACGCAGAATTACCTCGTGCTTTCCTTCTTTCATCATTTCTTTGAAAGAAAAGCTGCTTGCTTCTGGGTTGTCGGATACCTTAATGAATGGCTGAACTTGACGAATGGTGTTCAAATCAAATCCATCAATTCCCTGCAACTCGTAAACATTTAGAAGCTTGCCGTTGGTTTCAATATGATTCCAAAGGTTTGCTATCGCGATGTCGTCTAACATTGGCAATTGCGCCAACTCATTGGGTGTTGTGTTGTTAATGTTTATTGGATGCTCTGAGAAGTAAAGAAGTTCATCTAAAAGCGTGTTGTAATCAATGCCTTCATCGCCTTCGCCAAGCTGCTCCGCAATGGTTTCTATTCTTCTCTGAATAATCTGTTCTTGCTCAGCGTTTTGAGCTGAAACAAGAATGCTCCCGAAAAGGAGCACCGATAACAGCAGGTATTTAGCTGCCTTAATCACTTCTTTTTGAAAACGTTAAAACGATATGCTAAAGATGCTTTAGGCGAAAATCCCAGCACAGGATGTACAGAACCTGCAATATCGAAATGCAAATATTTCAAGCGTAAGCCTAGACCAAAATCTGCGTGGAACGGTTGTGTTCCAACCCCAACTCTAATGGCGAAAATTTCAGCAGGATAATATTCTACACCAGCTTTGAAAACAGCGGGTAACTCCAAGTCTTTTTCGGCTTCTACAGCAATCCGAACCTTCTTTGAAAAATCGTACTGGGCGCCTAAGCGGAAATTCATTGGAACACGCTCGTCATAAGCATTGGCCAATTTAGTTCTGGTTAGGTTGAAGGCATGAAAGCCGATTCTAAGCCTTGATGTAACTTGAGAAAGCAAACCTAACTCGGCAATAAAACTGTGGCGGTCGCCATAATTTTCTTC
>JBMYXX010000025.1:0-18739 GCA_049608805.1 Flavobacteriales bacterium
AACTGATGCACAGCAGACATTCCTCCTAGCACCGCATTATCTCCAATAATTACATGACCTGCTAGGTTCACGGCATTTGAGATAATTACATTTTCACCAAGCACACAATCATGCGCTACGTGCACATAAGGCATAATTAAACTACCCGAACCGATAACAGTTTTACCAAAAGCTTTGGTTCCTCTGTTAACCACAGCGTTTTGTCGAATAACCACGTTATCGTGAATTTCAACAACACTTTCTTCTCCTTCGTACTTTCTGTCAATAGGAATTGCTGAGATAACTGCTCCTGGAAAAATCTTGCAATTTTTACCAATTCTAGCACCTTCCATAATGGTGACGTTAGAACCAATCCAAGTACCAGCGTCAATTGTAACGTTCTTATGAATTGTTACAAATGGCTCAATAACCACATTGTCTTCAATCTTGGCCTGTGGGTGTACAAAGGATAAAGGTTGGTTCATTCAGTCTCTCTTTTCGCAATCTGCGCCATCATTTCGGCCTCCATAACTGGATTTTCGCCAACATAGGCAATTCCCTTCATATGGCATAGCCCTCGCCTAATTGGACTTAACAATTCTAGACTAAAAACAATTGTATCTCCAGGCATTACCATCTTTCTGAATTTGACTTTGTCAATCTTCATAAAGTACGTGAGGTAATTTTGTGGGTCGGGAACCGTGCTTAAAACAAGAATCCCTCCAACTTGGGCCATTGCTTCTATCTGCAAAACACCCGGCATAACTGGTGCTCCAGGAAAATGACCATCGAAGTAGTATTCGTTCATGGTCACGTTCTTAACACCAACAACGTGAGTATCTGTTAGCTCATAAATTTTATCGATAAACAAGAATGGCGGTCTGTGAGGCAATTTTGCCATGATGCCATTGATGTCTAGAATTGGAGCTGAGTTAAAATCAATCTTTGGCGCCTTAGCCTTCTTACTTTCTTTAACTAATCCCGTAAGGAACTTACCAAAACGTGAGTTTGAACCATGACCGGGTTTTGTAGCAATTACGTGCCCGTTGACTTTGGTTCCAACGAGCGCCATATCCCCTATCAAATCAAGCAGTTTATGTCTTGCAGGCTCGTTTACAAACCGTAAATCGGTGTTATTAAGCACACCCAGAGATGATGCTCTTAAATCTTTTTGATTGAATGTAACGGCCAACTTTGCTTGCTTGGCATCATCCATCTCATGCTCAACAAACACAACAGCATTATCTAAAGCTCCACCTTGAACAAGGTTGTGCTCTAGCAGCTGCTCTAATTCATGCAAAAAGCAGAATGTTCTATTTGGTGCAATCTCTGACTCAAAATCTGCAAGTGAATTAAGCACAGCGTGTTGCGGTGGCAATACCTTACTGTTGTAGTCAATCATCACTGTAAACCGTGGCTCATCTGACGGAACAACTAAATATTCAGCACCGGTTTCCTCGTCTTTGTATTCGAGGTTAGATTCTACATTCAGAACATGATAACCAGCCTCAATCTCTATAACGCCAACTTGGTTAATGGCAGCAGTTATTTCTGTAGAGCTACCATCCAGAATTGGGCATTCTGGCCCGTCTATTTCTATTCTAGCATTTGTAACACCAGCGGCAGATAAAGATGCCATCCAATGTTCAATTGTACTTACTGTTGCGTCTCCAGAACCAATAGTTGTTCCTCTAGATGTACTTACAATATTGGCAATAGATGCCTTTATTTCGGCATTATCTAAATCCGTTCTTACAAACGTAACCCCTTCTTGCTCGGAAGGAATAATTGTAACCGAAACGGTTTTTCCGGTATGTAAACCAACACCTGAAATACTAAATGATTGATTGAGTGTTTTCTGGTTCACTTTCATCCTTTCATCAATTCTTTAAGCTGTTGTTCAATCGTTCTAAGTGTCTCAGGAAGTCGTCTGAATGAAACATAAGACCTTCGGTAATTCCCAACCTCAAAAGCTGGAGAGCCCTGAACAATTACGTCATCCTTTAAATTGCTTCCAATTCCGCTTTGCGCGGCAATCTTCACATTATTACCTATGGTAAGATGACCTACAATACCAACCTGACCACCAATCATACAGCGTTTGCCAATTTTGGTTGAACCGGCAATGCCGGTTTGAGCAGCAATTACTGTGTGTTCGCCAATCTCTACATTATGCGCAACCTGAATCAGGTTATCGAGCTTTACTCCTGTTCTAATGATGGTTGAGCCCATTGTGGCTCTGTCTATAGTTGAGTTAGAGCCAATCTCAACTTTATCTTCTAAAACAACATTACCAACCTGAGGGATTTTACTGTATTCGGTATCTGACGGAGCAAAGCCAAAGCCATCTGAACCGATGGTTACTCCGGCATGCAGCGTGCAGTTGTTTCCAACTTTACAATCGTGCAAGACTCTTGAACCAGCATGCAGCTTACATCCATCGCCCAACTTCACATTCCTTTCTAAAACCACATTTGGTCCTAGAATTACATTCTCGCCAACCTCTACTCCATCTTCAATTATTACTCCGGCAGCAATGGTAGCATTTGCTCCAATTTTGGCAGATTCCGAAATCGAAGCTGTATCGTGAACTCCCGCTTTCGGACGATTCATCTCATCATACTTCTGCAACAAAATGGCAAAGCATGAATAAGGGTCATCAACACGAATTAAGGTTGGCTTCACCTCAGATTCGGATTGAAAATCTTTCTTTACAATAACAACGGAAGCATCTGTTGTGGCAACAAAATCGTTGTATTTGGGATTTGCCAGAAACGACAAAGCACCTTCAGAACCGCTTTCAATAGGACACACGGTACTTACTTGTACCTGTGAATCTCCATCAACACTTCCGCCAATTAAATCAGCAATGACACCTGCGGTCAAAATCATCCGCGCAAAAATAAAATTTAATGAACCTGTTTAAAGTAGAGTTGTACCGATTGGCGAGTAGGTTAAAGTTGGTTGGTTAACTGGGTTAGGTAGCAAAGAAAGTGTTTTTCTACGGGTTTTGAAAGTACGCTTAAACTAAGCGTATCTGCGGCTTCCGTAATATCCTTTACCTCGCCATCCTTAAAGAGGATGTTTATCCTATCGTGCTTTAAATTGTATGCGCTGTTCGCGATAGAATCTGTGAATACAAAGTAGCTGGCTTCTTCCTCTGTAATATTCCATTGAGATGCCAATTCTGTTCTTAAACTAGCTAGCTTTTCGGCTGAAACCTCTTCAGAATACATTTTGATTTTAAGCAGATTTCTGTTGATTAAAAACCCAGAAAGTTTGGAGAGGACAACATCGGGATGACTCTTCCAAACCTTAACAGATGTCAGCACATCAAAATCATCTAAATCAGCAAAAAGCGAAAGCAGTTCTGGCTCGTTTTTAAAATCTTGCAAGGTTACTTTTCGGTCTAAAAACGCACGAAATGCTGGAGTAGCAAAAAGGCTCACGCCACTTTTAGCTAGTTCATTAGCTCGTTTTAAAATGTAGATGAGCAAGTATTCTGCAGAAAGCACAGTCTTGTGCAAGTAAACCTGCCAGTACATAATCCTTCTGGCGACAATAAATTTCTCAATGGAGTAAATGCCTTTGCTTTCAACAGCCAACTCATCATTAACTACATGAAGCATTTTAATTATGCGGTCTGAACCAACTATTCCCTCAGAAACCCCAGTAAAAAAGCTGTCTCGCCTCAAATAATCAAGCCTATCAATATCTAGCTGACTGCTTACCAATTGATGAAGAAATCTCTTCGGGTATTTATCGTTAAAAATCTCAATTGCCGTGTTCAACTTCCCGCCTAACTCGGTATTCAACTTCTCCATAAATAGAGAAGAAATATCCTCATGAGAAACGCCTGAAACAATGCTGTGCTCCAGCGCATGAGAAAATGGTCCGTGGCCTATATCATGCAAAAGAATGGCTAATGTTACTCCTTCGGCTTCCTTATCGGTTATCTCATAACCTTTGGCCCTCAGCTCCTTAACAGCCAATCCCATCAGGTGCACGGCACCAATTGTATGATGAAACCTTGTGTGCAGCGCCCCGGGATAAACGAGGTGGGTTAATCCCAGCTGTTTAATCCTCCGCAAGCGCTGAAAAAACGGATGCTCTATTACATCAAACACCGTTTCGTATGGAACAGTTATGAAGCCGTAAACGGGATCATTAAGGATTTTTCGCTTGTTATACTTTATCAAAATACTGCCCGTTAAGAGTGCTAACTTTGGCCGCCCTACGGCACGAAAATAACTAAATACAACATGGAGAAAATGAAGATACTTTGGGCAGATGATGAAATTGATCTACTAAAGCCGCACTTGCTATTTCTTAAGGACAAAGGTTTTGAAGTTGAGACTGCAACAAACGGTGATGATGCCCTAGATCTTTTTGACGAAACGGAATTTGATATTGTTTTCTTGGATGAGAACATGCCGGGTCTTTCAGGCTTGGAGACTCTCAGTCAAATGAAGAATAAAAATTCTCGTATTCCGATTGTGATGATTACCAAGAGTGAGGAGGAACATATTATGGAAGAGGCAATTGGTTCGCAAATTTCCGACTACTTGATAAAACCTGTAAATCCGAATCAGATTCTTCTCACCATCAAGAAAAACCTTGACACCAAAAGGCTGGTTGCAGAAACTACAAGCCATAATTACCAAAGAGAATTTCGTGAGATAAGCATGAAGTTGAGCGATAGACTCAACTACGAAGAATGGAAAGAAGTTTACAAGCAATTGGTGCATTGGGAGGTGGAATTGGAGAAGAGCAAAGAAGACGGAATGTCTGAGATTCTTGATTCTCAAAAGACCGAAGCAAACGCTCAGTTTTTCAAGTTTGTTGAAGACAATTACATCGATTGGATGAATGGCCACGGATACGACAGCCCTACTCTATCTCACACTGTTTTTAAGAACGAAATTGCCCCAAAGGTTGGAAAAGGCAAACCAACTTTCATGTTCCTTATTGACAACTTGAGATGGGATCAATGGCTTATTATAAAACCAGCGGTTCTAGACATTTTCAAACTAGAAAGCGAAGACATTTTCTTAAGCATCCTTCCTACAGCAACCCAATATTCTAGGAATGCAATTTTCGCTGGGCTTACTCCACTCGATATTGAAAAGCGATTTGGTGATAAGTGGCTGAATGATGAAGATGAGGGTGGTAAGAATATGTATGAGGAGGATTTCCTAGAAGATCAACTCAAGCGATTAAATCTCAGCCAAAAATTCAGCTACAATAAGATTACCAAGCACCAAGCTGGTAAAAAGCTAGTGGATACCATTCCAAACTTGATGAACAACGATTTGAACGTAATCGTTTACAATTTTGTGGATATGCTTTCGCACGCTAGAACGGAAATGGAAATGATAAGAGAACTTGCTGATGACGAGTCTGCTTACCGTTCAATTACGCTAAGCTGGTTTGAGCATTCTCCGTTGAAAGACATGATGGAACGCGTTGCGGAATACGATGTAAATGTGGCTATTACCACAGACCACGGAACCGTTCGTGTACAAGAACCAAGCAAGGTAATTGGCGACAAAAACACCAATACTAATTTGCGTTACAAGCAAGCCAAAAACTTGAATTTTGAAGAGAAGGATGTTTTTGCGGTTAAGAATCCGCACGATGCTTACCTACCAAAAGTGAACGTAAGTCAGTCTTTCATCTTTGCTAAAGAGGACAAGTTTTTCGCCTACCCGAACAACTACAATTACTACGTCAACTTTTACAGAAACACATTCCAACATGGAGGAATTTCTTTAGAGGAAATGATGATTCCAATTGTGCATTTGAGTACTAAATAATTTGAAGTTTAGGTTTGGAACTCAATTTCCACGCATCATCAACTCAAGAACTTAAATCAGTTTGCGAGAAGTTAAAATCAATCTCAGAAAAGGAAAAAATCATCCTTTTCTCTGGAGAAATGGGTGCCGGGAAAACAACACTCATCAAAGAGTTTTGTAAATCTATTGGTGTTCAAGATGAGGTGAGCAGTCCGACTTTCTCCTTGGTTAATGAATACCAGAGCGATATTGGAACTGTGTATCACTTCGATTTGTACAGAATTCAATCTGAAGAAGAACTCTATGACATTGGTTACGAAGACTATTTCTTTAGTGGGTATCTTTGCTTGGTGGAGTGGCCCGAAATGGCAGCGGGAATCATTCCAGAAAAGCACGTAATGGTTAACATTCGTGCAGAAAACAACCAGCGATTGATAACTGTAACCCATCAACCATGAGCAAGAAAGAAGGAGGTTTTTTCACACTAACAGCTTCGGGAGGTTTAATGCCTCAGGAGGAAATGTTGGAAGTGGCTAAAAGCCAGCAAGAACTGTTTATTGGAGTGCCAAAGGAATGCACGTTGCAAGAAAACCGTGTTGCACTTATTCCCAGTGCTGTAGCTAGGTTGGTAAACAACGGCCACCGAGTTATTGTAGAAACTGGCGCTGGAAAAGGCGCGCATTTTGAAGACCGAGATTTTAGCGAAGCAGGCGCAAAAATTGCCTACAGCACAAAGGAGGTTTACGAAGCAAACATCATTCTAAAAGTTGACCCGCCTTCTCTTGAGGAAATTGAATACATGAAGCCTGGCCAATGCCTCATTTCGGCTTTGCAACTATCTGTTCATCCAGAGAATTACCTCAAACTTTTACTTAAAAAGAAGATAACTGCAATTGCAGTAGATTTTATTCAAGATGCGGAAGATGCGCACCCGTTTGTTCGTTGTATGAGCGAAATTGCTGGAAACACTGTTGTGCTTATTGCTGCAGAGTATTTAAGCAATGTGAACGCAGGAAAAGGCCTAATGCTTGGAGGAATAACGGGTGTTGTTCCTACAGAAGTTGTGGTGTTGGGTGCTGGAACGGTTGGCGAATATGCAGCGCGAGCGGCCCTCGGACTTGGGGCATCGGTAAAAGTGTTCGATAATTCATTACAGAAGCTGAGCCGAATGCAGAACGATATCGGTACAAGACTTTATACGAGCACCATTCATCCAGATGTGCTGGCTAATGCGCTTGAGCAGGCCGATGTGGTTATTGGTGCCATCCGATCTAACAAAGGCCGAGCGCCAATTCTTGTTACTGAGGAGATGGTGAGTAACATGAAACTCGGCTCCGTAATTATTGATGTATGTATTGATCAAGGCGGTTGCATTGAAACTTCTGAAGTTACATCTCATGCAGAGCCAACTTTCACCAAATATGGTGTGGTTCATTACTGCGTCCCAAACATTGCTTCGCGCGTAGCGCAAACGGCAAGCATGGCACTTAGCAACATTTTTTCTCCTATGATGTTAGAAATGGCAGAAGTGGGCGGCCTTAATAATATGATGCGTTTTCAGAAAGGTTTAAGGAATGGAGTTTACACGTACAATGGCGCGGTTACCAACGAGTATTTGGCCAAAACATTCGACTTACCTTTTAAGGATTTGAACCTTATTATGGCTGCATTTTAGAACGATTTAGGAGAAGAAAGTAATGTCGAATCAAATGCCCGGAGGTTTTAACCTCATCCCAACGGTCGTAAAAAACCTACTTATTATAAATGGGTTGTTCTTTTTAGGAACGATTGCCTTTGAGAATTTCGGCCTCGACTTGGTCAAGCTCCTCGGTCTGTATGTTCCGCAGTCCAACTATTTCAGACCTCACCAACTTGTCACCTACATTTTTATGCATGGTGGCTTCCACCACATTTTATTCAACATGTTTGCCTTGTGGATGTTTGGTTCTGCCATTGAGAATTTCTGGGGCGGAAAACGCTTTCTCATCTATTACATGGTTACGGGTTTAGGTGCCGGATTAATTCACCTTGGTGTACAAGAAATTCAACTCTATTCGGTTGCTTCTCAGATGTCTAGCGAGATGATTGAACTTGCGAGAACCGAAGGAATGAGCGTTTTAGAAATGGGTAAAAACTACTCCGACCCGCTGCTTGGCAAGTACAATGGAATAATAAACGTTCCAACTGTAGGCGCTTCGGGTGCGGTTTTCGGATTGCTTTTAGCCTTCGGCATGATGTTCCCAAATACGGAAATCAGGCTGTATTTCCTTTTTCCAATAAAGGCCAAGTATTTTGTAATTGGATACGGTTTAATCGAACTTTTCTCTGGAATAGCCAACCGAGCCGGAGATAATGTGGCGCACTTTGCACATTTAGGAGGCATGGTTTTCGGCTATATTTTGATAAAGTATTGGCAGAAAAATAGATTCAGAATAAACTAGCATGTCTGTACTGAATGAGCTGAAATATCGCTACAAAACGGGTGGTGTTTACATGCAGCTAATTTTCCTTAATGGAATAGCTTTCGTGCTCCTTCTACTCGTCCGGCTCCTGTTTTATTTGGCCAATCACATGGCCGAATACTTCTTGCTAGAGCAGGCTCTAATGATTTCTTCCGACCCAATATTGGTGCTATCCCGGCCTTGGTCTTTACTTACTCACATGTTTGTGCATCAAGGCGTTTGGCACCTTGTGGTAAACATGCTTTGGCTTAATCTGGGTGGAATGGTTTTCATGCATTTCCATACCACAAAACGATTAATTAGCACCTATTTTCTTTCTGGATTGGCTGGTGTTCTATTGATGCTGCTAGCTCTAAATCTTATTCCGCGCTACACAGATATGAACTACGTGGTTTTTGCCAGTGGCGCATCTGCAGCTGTGCTCGGAATTGTTGTTGCGGCAGCCACAACGGCTCCAGATTTCAATCTCAAGCTTTTCCTCGTTGGAAACGTTAAACTAAAGTGGATTGCCCTTTTTGCCGTAGTCTCAGACATTCTCTTTTTACCTGAAGGAAATGAAGGTGGCAGATTTGGTCATTTGGGCGGAGCCCTGTTCGGCTATTTGTACATTCGGCTTTCTAAAAACGGAACAGATTTAACCGTTGATTTCCTGAAGCCTTGGTATTGGATAAAGGAAAAGCTTGCTGCGCGAAAAAAGCCAATTCAAGTGGTGCATCGCAAACCAAAAACCGATTACGAATACAACGCTAGCAAAGCCAATGTTCAAGAACAAATAGACACAATTCTTGATAAGATAAAGCGTTCTGGATACGAGAGTTTATCCAAAAAAGAGAAAGAAATTCTCTTCAAAAACAGCAAAGAAATATGACCATTAAACGATTTCGTAAGCGCGATTTTGCCGATCGGTTTATGCTCGTTTTAAATGTTGTTGCGCTCCTTCTACTTGGGCTTTCTTATTTAGCTGGTTCTGTTAGCCCTGCCCAGTTTTGGCCGCTTGCTTTCGCAGCAATGGCGTATCCTATCATCCTAATATCAATCGTAGCATTCCTCATTTATTGGGCTGCAAGAAAGAGATGGTTTTTCTTCATGAATTTGGCCTTTCTGCTTGCTAAATGGGATTATGTTGCTGCCACTGCCAAACTTATTCCCAGTTCAAGTAATTCCCCATCTGGAATAAAAGTAATGAGCTACAACGTGAGGTTGTTTGATAAGTATAATTGGTCTAATCAGGCTAATGCTGGCACTCAGATTGAAGATTTAATTCTGAAGCAAAAACCAGCCATTTTATGTATTCAAGAGTTTTATCACTCCAAAAATGATAGGTCGAAAGCGCCTAATAAGTTGTTGTCTAACAGCGGTTTAAAAAACATACATCTAAAGAATTATTTCGCGCAGCGCGATAATAAAAACGACTTTGGAATTGCTACGCTTACCTCCTATCCTATTCTAAATGAAGGGACAATTGTTCTGAAAAATTCTAGAAGTGCGCTTACAATTTTCACCGACATCCTAGTGCAAACCGACACCATTCGAGTTTATAATGTTCATCTGCAGAGCATTCACCTTGGGAATGATGGCTACCAAGCGCTGAGCGAAATTCTTGACCCTGAGGATTTAAAAGACGTGCAAGAAACTAAGCTTGTGGCTGGCCGAATGAAAAGTGCCTTTTTAAAACGTGCCGAGCAAGCCGATGAGATTGCTTTACACATCAGTAAATCACCTTATCCTGTAATTGTGTGTGGAGATTTTAACGATGTTCCCACATCTTACGTTTACCAAACCATTTCTACCAAGCTAAAGGATGCCTTTTCTCAGGCTGGATTTGGCTTTGGAATCACTTACGTTAGAGTTCCGTTCTTCCGGATAGACAACGTACTATTTTCCAATGATTTTGAAGCTAAATCACATCAAGTTCATTCAGAAGAATTCTCTGATCATTTGGCCGTTTCAGCCACTCTAGAAAAAACCGATTAGTTCTCCTTTCTAACGTTTTTCAAACTCAATCCATTCATAGAGTTTGAGCTAAGACCAGAAATGTTCTTATGCGTAAATCGCAAAACCTGATCATAGTACAGAACAACAACTGGCGCTTCATCAACTACAATGCTGTCCATTTTAGCATAGTATGAATAGCGCAAACTATCGTTAGTTGTCGCTAAAGACTGCTCATATAGCATGTCATAATCAGTGTTTGAGAACAGCGTATAATTTGGTCCGTTTGGGGTAAAATTCTTAGAGTAAAACAGCGACAAATAATTCTCAGCATCAGCGTAATCCGCAATCCAAGATTTCCTGAAAAATGGCACTTGAGAATTGGCCACCAAACCACCATGCGTTGCTCCTGGGTTCACCTCAATTTTAAGCCGAATACCGACCTCTTCTAACTGGCGTTGCATGTACTCGCATAAGTCCAAATACTGGGAAGTTGTGTAAAGCTCTATTTCGGGTAACCCTTTACCGTTAGGATAACCAGCCTCAGCCAATAATTCTTTCGCTTTTTGAGGGTTGTATTCGTATCCCTTCGTTTTATGTTTTTCAAGCCCAGGCAAACCGTGTGGCAAAAAGCCATTTACACCTGGCGAGCCAATGTTGTTCCTAATGTATCGCATCATTTTAACGCGATCAAAACCATAATTAACAGCTCTCCTTATAAGCTTGTTGTTCAATGACTTATCAGAATTAACATCAACAGGATCTTTCATTAAAAAGCCTAAATATTCAGTATTTAGAAAAGGCTCAGAAAGCATTACCAATTCGCTTTTCAACTCTGGCTGCAAATTCCCGTTTGGCGTTATTAATGCATCCTTGTAACTACCATCTTCTAGGCCAGAAAGCATGTCTAAATTCCCTTTCATAAACTCCAAGAAAATAGATTGTGGGTCGGGTATAAACGAAACTCCAACAGCATCTAAATGCGGCAGCTTTTCGCCATCAGAATCCGTCTCGAAATAACGCTCGTTTTTGTGCAAAACCAGCTTTACCCCTTCGTACCAATCCTTCATTTTAAAAGGACCAGTTCCCACAGGATTGCGCCCAAAATCTTTACCTAGTTTTTCTGCAATTTCTTTCGGAACAACAGAACAGTATTGCATGCTAAGAATTCCTAGAAAAGGTGGAAAGCTGTTCTTCAAGTAGATTTCAAAAACCGTATCGTTTAAAGCTTTAAACCCTCCATTCTTTTCGGTGTTCACCGAGTTAAAAATCCATCGTCCTGGTGAAAGTGTTTTATCATCTAACAGCCGTTTAAAACTGTATTCAAAATCTGATGCTACTACAGTTCTTCCTGTTCCATTCTCAAACAACTCGTGGTTATGAAAAACCACATCACTCCTAAGCGTAAAGCGGTAGGTTAGTCCATCTTCCTGTATCTCCCAATGAGAAGCAATGCTTGGCACAACTTCCATTTTATCGTCAAGCTGAACCAATCCATTAAAGAGCTGAGTTGTTGCCCAAATATTACCCATTGTTCGGGCCTGCGCTGGGTCTAGGGAGGTAATTCCTTTACTCTCATTGTATCTAAAAACGGTTTTATCAGAATTCTGATTTCCAACTCCGCACGAAGCCAAAAGCAAACAGAAAGCAAACAAAAACGAGGCTTGACGCATGATGGCAAATATAGTCAGCTGCAGCTCGGTTTTCTGAATACAAAATCTAGAATCTGTACCTAATTTTACCGCAATGACCAAAGGGGAAATCAAAGCGCTGCTAGACGAAAAGTATCTGGAATATTGCAGGCCAGAATTCATTGAATCTGACCCAATTCAGATTCCGCACATGTTTTCGTTAAAGCAAGACATTGAAATAAGCGGATTAATCAGCGCCACAATTGCCTGGGGACAGCGGCCTTCTATTATTAAAAATGCAAAATCGGCAATGCACAGAATGGGTGACGAGCCCTACCGGTTTGTAATGGAGCATTCAAAAAATGACCTTAAAGCGCTGGACGGTTTTGTACACAGAACTTTTAACTCAGAAGATTTAAAGCAATTCGTCTCATCGCTAAAAAACCTTTATGCTGAGTTTGACTCTCTTGAGGATGTTTTTCTTGCTGGAATAGAAGAATCTGATGAGAATCTGGGCAATTCCATATCTCACTTTAAGAAGCAATTCTTTAGCATTCCACATCGAAATCGAACTCAAAAACATGTTTCAGACCCTCTAAGAGGTTCTGCTGCAAAACGGTTGTGTATGTATTTAAGATGGATGGTTCGGTCTAATGATAGAAACGTTGATTTCGGAATTTGGAACAGAATTCCAACATCAATTCTTTCCTGTCCATTGGATGTTCATTCTGGAAGAAATGCGCGTGACCTCGGATTGTTAACTAGGAAACAGAATGATTGGAAGGCGGTTTTAGAGCTAGACGAATCACTCAGAAAATTTGATTCTGAAGACCCTGTGAAATATGACTTTAGTCTTTTTGGTATGGGCGTGTTCGAGTAAATTTGACCTCAACAAGTGTTATTCTATTATGAGAAAAAAAGACAGTCGATTTAACCTAGAAGGAGAAATTGTAACCCTCGTTTTTGAGGACAACCGAAACACGGTTCACTTCGACTATCACGTTGATATTGATGATGTTGACTACAGCATTATGCTTGACTTATATACAAGAAATGCAAAAAGTGGTGCCATTTTCTTACTGCATCAAACCAGAGGAACCAGTTCTGTAGATGTGTTAAACAAAATGCTCAAGTACTTGCAGGGGCAGCACTTATCACAAGAAAAATATCCGTTCACGGTAAAATGGATTGACAGAACAGATACCGACAAAAAAGAGCATGTCTCGTACTTCTATGAAGTTTCTGAAGAAGATGTTCGGAGCAAGTTTTTCTATAACAAACGAGAGCAAGACTACCTCATAACGGTTGAGCAAAATCCGCTTTCTTAGCGTAAACGGCTAGTAAACTTTCTCCCCTTTTTCGAGGAATATTCCCCACGTCCTATTGTAGGCATGTACCTTTTCTGTTGGGCGCTTTTCAGAATCTACAACTGTCTTGTCGTTATTCTTCCAATCGAAAATTCCGCCATACAGGTTTAGCACATTCTTGTATCCCGCCTTTTGCAACTTCTCTCCTATCCTTTCGCTTCTATATCCAATAGAACAATACACCACAATTGTATCTGTTTTGGGGATTTGAGAGACCGAACTCATCTTAAAATCGTCATATCCGACAAACGTTGCTCCGGGAATAGAACTGACCTCAAACTCCTCTTCTGAACGCGTATCAAGAAAGTGAGCATTTACAAGTTTCTCTGTTTCATTGTGATGCACAATTGGCACCGAGTTCTTGTAAATCGCTTTTAGCGCCAATTCAAAGGTTTGGCCAGATTGACCGAACAAAGCTTTGGGAAGAATAAGCCCGAATAGACCAAGAAGCTGAATAAGTTTTTTCATTTCATTTCTGCCGATGTAGTGGATTACTTCAGTCACCGTTCAGACTCCAATCGTAATCCAAATATTTCACTTTTGCTGAACCGACAAAATCTCTACTTGAATGAGGTCGAATGAATTCTTGAATACTTCCGTCCTTCGTAAAATCTTTCTTAAACCATTTGAAAATTGGTGAAATTCTAATCTCCTCTACTTCAATTTCGTTCTTAGAATTATCATCCACAAAATTTCTTGCCTGAAGGCTGAGTTGGTCTTCCAACTTCTCAGCAGTGTAAGCTTCATTCAGTAATCTGGGGCACGATTTAGACGCACAAACTATTGCAAAATGAATGCGCGGTTCGTCAAACTCCTTTCTTAAAATCTTGTGTTCAACGGTAGATAGGTCGAAGGCTTCCCCTCCAATTTCGAAGAATTCCATCTCCCAAACTGAGTTAATAAACGGAATTCCCTTCTTGATGTCTTTTATGCTAGCAACCGGATAATAATCTACAATCAGCTTTACCGTAAAAGCATTGTACGCGTTAATCCAGTAAGCAAGTTTTTCTTTTTCTGACCAAGAATCGGCTGGCATACACGCTGAAAGTTGCGCTAAATATTCATTCAGCACAATCGAATCTTCAACAAAACCTTTGTACGAAACCCAACCAGTGGAATCAACATGTTTTTGTAATAATTCGCTCCAAGCTTTGTGCGATTTAGGCACACAATTGTCTGAGTGCGTTGGCTTTTGAGCGCAAGACAAAAAGCTGAAAGCTGTAAAAAGAAAAACCCAAGAATAGAATCGTAGCAACTCGGTCATGCTTCAAAAGTAGATGACATAGTTGTACTCAGAAGTCGTGAAAACGGCTTTAAGTCGATTATGCAAGGTTGGTGTAAACCGCCTGCACATCGTCATCTTCTTCTAGTTTATCTAAAAGCTTTTCAATGTCAACCATCTGTTCGTCAGAAAACTCGGTTGGCGATGTTGGAAAACGCTCTAAACTGGCTTTCACCACTTCAATTCCCATTCCTTCTAGTGCAGTTCCTAGATTACCGAATTCCGTGAATTCGCCATGAATGTAAATTGTATCCTCGTCAACAATAATTTCCTCCAATCCGGCATCAATCAACTCCAGCTCCATCTCCTCTGGGTCCATTTCTTCAGTCTTGTTGATTTCAAAAACAGCTTTACGACTGAACATAAACTCTAACTGACCATTAGGAACCAAAGAGCAATCGAACTTATTGAAATACGAACGAACGTTTGCTACAGAACGCGTTGTGTTGTCTGTGGCACATTCTACAAACACCAATACGCCATGCGGGCCCTTGCCTTCATAGTTAATCTCGGTGTAATCGGCAGCATCTTTACCTGAAGCGCGCTTTATTGCCGACTCAATGTTCGACTTAGGCATATTTTGACCCTTCGCGTTAGCTATAGCTGTACGCAAAGAAGCGTTCATCTCTGGGTCAGAGCCTCCTTCTTTGGCAGCCATTGTAATGGCTTTCCCCAATTTTGGAAATACTCTAGACATGTTGCCCCAACGCTTTTCTTTGGCGGCTCTACGGTATTCAAACGCTCTTCCCATCTCGATAATTCAATTTATACGGCAAATGTATTTACATCATTAAAATAGACAACAAAAAAGCCCCATTCCGATTTTCACCAGAATGGGGCTTAAGTTCAAAATTGAACGAATTAATTCACAAGCACTTTTGATGTAAACATTCCCTCTGCATGAATTACGCGAACCGCATAAATTCCAGTATTCAGATTTGAAATTGAATTCAAGATTCCTGCATTCAAAGCACCAGTTGCTACTCGTTGTCCTGTAAGACTAATTACCTCATAAGCTGCATTTTCAACCCCAGAAGCGGTTAAATCGATAGAAACATTGCCATTTGCTGCGTAAACGCGAATGTTGTTGTTAGATACGCCAGCAATTCCAACCGTAAGATTGGTAACTGTTAACGGAACCTCAATTGGAGCATAATACTCCGAAGCGTTTGTTACACGTACCATGTAGCCAGTTCCTGCCATTGTTCCCGCAGGAACGGTACAAGCAATACTTCCAGAAGTTGCAGTTGTTGCTGTCTCTGTACCAATAACTACTGGCGCAGCAAAACTTCCGTTTTCGTCAGAAAGTTCAACAACAAAATCTGTAGCTGCTACCGGTGTTCCGCCAGTACTATAATCTACGTTTAGAGCTGCGCTATTTACCGCAGAAACATCTACAGTAGAAGAGCCTAAAACTGGTGTTACGTTATAGATAAGTGCAATATTATCGACATACATAACCGAACCATCTGCTCCACCACCAGGAACAGCGCTAGAACTTGCTGTGAACAAAATATACTCTGGCGCATTAGCATTTGCGTAGGTAAAAGGAACCGAAACTCTTTGCCATTCACCATTAGTGCTGGTTAGGTTTGTCTCTGCATTTGCAATGGTTTGTCCTGTATTGTCTCCTTGGTTATCTCCCGTTTCTGGAAGAGAGCCCATGGTTCCTGCGCTTAATCCGTCTCCAACAATGCTGTGCAAAATGCACTGAAAACGTCCGTTATCCCCACCCTGTGGAGCATACTTCACCCAAACAACCAACGTGTCCGGAAAATCAACGAATTCAGTACTAAAGTCAGAATCGTCTGGCTTGGTTCTATTGTAGCCAGATGCAGCAGATAGCGCTGGTGCTTCAACTCTACCATTTGTTAAAACTCCATTCACTTTAATATTGAAGATGTACTCCTTTGTCTCAATTTTAGTTGAGTAAGTACCTCCTACTCCGTTTGCGATATCTGTAGATTTATCAACTACAAAGAAATTTGGATTGCTTGCAAAACCTCCACCTGTCTTTATTGAATTCCATTGAACTGGTTCGCGTTCATCTGAGGACTCATTTTCCCAATTTTCAAAACCTGAGTTTTCGAATTGCGCTTGCGCGAACGTGGTAACCGATATAGCCATAAGTGCAATGGCTGAGTAGAATTTTTTCATGATTATTTGTTTCTTTTGATGGTGCAAATTTGAGACGATTAACACCAAGCAGGTTGACAAACATCAATTGGTTATCAACATTAAAAAGTCAATCTGTTTAACATTCATAGCCAACAAATATTGAACATGAGCAAAGTAGAAGAAGCAGCAGAAAGATTGAAAACGCTTACCGAGCGTCCAGCAAACGAAGAGTTCCTAAACCTTTACGGACTCTTTAAACAAGCGACCGTTGGAGATAATAAAACTTCAAAACCAGGCATGTTTGATATGAAAGGTTCTTTCAAATGGAAGGCTTGGAAAGACAAGTCTGGAATGGATTCTGAAGCCGCAGCCGATGCTTATGTTGCTCTTGTAGATGAATTGCTTGGCAAGTACCAACATTCTTAAGCCGCTTGCCCTACCGGAATTCTTAAATCATCGGGATACTTTTCCTGCAATGCGTTAACACGCGGATTCATTACGGCAAACCAAATTGGCGGAATAAGCGCAAGCACAATCATCCCAGGATAACCGGTTGGCATTTGTGGAGAATCTTCGAAATGGCGAAGCGTCTGGTATTTTCTACTCGCTTTGTAGTGATGATCGCTGTGGCGAGTGAGTTCAAACAACAATAATCTTCCCATCGGGTGATTGCTGTTCCAGCTATGGATTGGCAAGACTTTCTTAAAGCCTTTATCTGATTTATGACGAGCCAAACCATAGTGTTCTACATAGTTTACAACTTCAAGAAGTGAGAAGCCAATTACAGAAGCAGTCAATGTAATGGCCATAGTTTGAAGACCAAAAACAGCCGCAACACCTGCAAGAAATCCAACCTGGCAGAAAGTGTAAAAATTCATCTCGTTACTCCAATGGTACCAAGGCAATCCCTTTCGACTCAATCGGCCTAACTCCAGCTTCCATGCAGAGATATAACCCATAATTACAGAGCGAAACAAGAACGTATAAAACACTTCTCCATAACGAGAAGTTGCTGGATCTTCCTCAGTACTCACATTCTTATGATGTCCGCGATTATGCTCTATGAAGAAGTGCATGTACTGAGCGGTCAATAGCAATGCCTTCGCCATCCACTGTTCATACCTTTTCTTTCTATGGCCAAGTTCGTGCGCCACATTAATGCCGAAAGCGGCACAGCCAATTCCCATTGTAAAAGTCAACCCAGCAATTTCGTGTAATGCCAAACCTGGCCGGCTCACGGAATAAATAAAGTACAAGAACAGTCCCCATTGCATCGGCACTATGGCATAGACCAAATAATCGTACAACCTATCGTTTCGTTCCACCTCCTCTTCGGCTTCCGATAAGTTAACTGTTGAACCTTTGCTTAGCAATTCGATAACAGGAATCATTACATAGACGAAGACCGGAAGGAACCACGCCCACATTCCCTTGGCGTACAAGGCGTAAAACCCGAAAATCGGAATGAGGAATACGGTTGCATATTTGAGGGTTCTGAATTTGCTCATAGTTGCAGATTTTAAGACTTCACTAAAGTAGAAAGAAAAATCAAAAAGTAAACTATTTTCATTTTTTAGTTTACTTTTATACTCATGGGACGACAATCATTGGTTAAAGAGCGGATTAAAGACCCCAAGAAACGAGAGGCTTGGATTGATATTCTTGCCCCGCACTTTCTAGAAAAAGGCATTCGAGAAGTACCGCTTGATGAAGTTGTACTTCTTCTCAAGAAATCAAAAGCAACGGTTTACAAACACTTCGAATCACATCATGAAATAGTGTCCTTAGTGATTGCCAGAAAGCTGGAAAACCTACAGCACTTTGCTCCCATTCTACAAGATGAAACCAAGCCTTACCAAGACAGATATGTACTTGCGGTGGCATATATTTCTAAACACCTGGGCGATGTAAGCAACGCTTTCCTTTCTGATCTTAAGGGGATTTATCCCGATTTATGGGAGTTGATCAATGGATTTAAGATAGTTGCGCTGAATGAACTCAGAACATTCTACGTGAATGGCGTATTGGATAAGGTTTTTGAAGACCTAAACCCTGACCTAATGGTCTTGAGTGATGAACTATTCTTTGATGCATTAACGAACCCAGAATACCTCACATCAAAAGGGCTGAACCTCCAAGCCGCTTTCGAGAGTTATTTCCGAATGCGTTTTTA
>JBMYXX010000026.1:0-18574 GCA_049608805.1 Flavobacteriales bacterium
GTGTTGCTTTAAAACCAACCGCTTCCAGCTTAGAAGGATAATCGAGCCCAAAAAGACGGACGTGATCCTTTTGCCAGTAATGCTTGACGCGGTCTTCTTCTGAAGCGATATTCGGATCTTCCAGCGTAGTTTCACGTTTGTAATCAATCGGAACTTGAAAAATGCCAAAACCTCCTGGTTTCATTACACGATGGAGCTCGCTCATAGCCTTGTTGTCATCATCAACATGCTCCAACACATGATTGCAGAAAATGACATCAAAGGTGTTGTCTTCAAACGGCATATCCTGAATGTCGCATTTCACGTCTGCAAGCGGTGAAAACAAATCGGCAGTAAGCAAATCAAGATGCTTCATTTTTCTGAACTTCTCCAAAAACGGTTGTTCTGGAGCTATATGCAACATCTTTCGAGGCTTGGTAAAGAAGTCAGTTTGTTCTTTCAGGTACAACCACAGAACACGGTGTCTTTCCAAGGTCAAACACTTCGGACAAAGCACATTTTCGCGCTTTGCAGAACCGTCATATCCATAAGGAAGCATCTTTCGAAACTTGCCTTCGCAAACAGGACATTCGTACTTATCTCCACCATAAAGCAGCGGGGAAAAGACACGAAAGACATAACTCAATCTAATGAGAATTGGACGCGGTATGGTTCTGAGTAGAAAGTGAAACACGCCTTAGCTGTTAGCTTGCTCTAACTGGTAAAATGACTGCTTGTCTTTGAAAGGGTCTTCAATTCCTAAAGCATCATACACATATTTGAATGTCGAAAGTATCTCTGGCTTACCACCAACAATAGCTACATCATGCTCGAAGTGAGCTGATGGTTTTCCATCCTGTGTAACGATTGTCCAACCGTCATCCAGTTGTGCGACTTTCTCTGTTCCAAGATTTATCATTGGCTCAATTGCCAAAACCAAACCTTCTTTCATCTTCTTTCCGTTCCCTCTTCTCCCATAATTTGGAAGCTCTGGATCTTCGTGTAGCTGTTTTCCTAAACCATGCCCTACCAATTCTCTAACCACACCATAGCCATGTTTTTCGGCATACTGCTGAACCGCGAAACCTACGTCTCCAATCCTATTTCCTGAACGAATTTGTTCGATACCGAGGTAAAGACTTTCTTCCGTTACTTTCAGTAACTGCTTGGTTTCCTCTGCAATTTCACCAATGGCAAACGTGTAAGCATGGTCGCCATAATAGCCGTTCAGAATTGCACCACAATCAACAGAAATAATATCTCCTTCTACCAACGGCTTATCGGTTGGAATACCATGTACAACTTGCTCATTCACTGAAATACACAGTGTGTTTGGGAAGTCTCCATAACCTAGAAAACCAGGAACGGCTCCTTGACTCAGGATGTATGCCTCAGCCACTTTGTCCAACTCCAACGGAGTTACACCTGGCTTGATGAGCTTTGCAACTTCTCCCAACGTGCGCGATACAACTAATGCACTTTCGCGCATCAATTCAATCTGATCTCTTGTTTTTAAAGTCGCCATTATCCTCCAAATAGTTTACCGAACAATCCTTTCTTTTCTTGTTTCTGAACCTGCTGTCCCTGTTGAGCAGCCGCTTCGGGATGAATGATATTGAAAATCTCACCCCAACCTAAGAAACCACCTACGTTTCTATCATCAATAAACATATCACAATCCAGTTTACGGCTAGCCTCATTTGGGTCGAATTTCTCCTCAGGAAAGCTGCGATTTACAGCGTAAAACTCAATCCCGTTCTTCTTACAATATTCCACTGCTGCATCCAGCGTTTCACCATGGCGGTACGTCCACATAATAAGACGATGACCGCGTTTCTGCAATTCCTTAAGTGTAGCAAACGCAAACGGCATTTCTTTCCCAATTGCTGGGAATTTGTGCTCAACTACCGTACCGTCAAAATCAACCGCTATAACCAGCGATTTTCCCATCATCATATCCATAGCGCGAAATTAGATATAATCCGTGCTTAACACATTCAGTTCCGCATCAAACTCATACAGCTTCGGCTTTCCTGTTGGAACTTCAGTCTTCAAAATTTCCTCCGGAGAAAGTTTTTCCAAATACATAATCAACGCTCGAAGGCTATTTCCGTGAGCGGCAATAATGATGGTTTTCCCAGCTTTCAGTTCTGGCTCAATTACTTCCTGATAATATGGAAGAACACGGTCAGCCGTTCCTTTCAAACTCTCCCCTCCCGGAGGTGGTGTATCGAAACTTCTTCTCCAAATATGAATTTGCTCCGCGCCAAACTTCTCGCGGCCTTCATCCTTGTTCATACCTTGCAAATCGCCATACATGCGCTCATTCAACGCCTGATTTTCAGTTACATCGAGGTCAGTTTGACCAGTAACTTCTAGCGCCAACTTCAGCGTTCTTTGTGCACGAAGCAATGCCGAAGTAAAGCCTTTATCGAACTTGTATCCTTTCAGTTTTTCGCCAGCTTCTTTTGCTTCAGCAATTCCCTTCGGAGCGAGGTCAACATTTACCCAGCCCGTAAAACGGTTTTCGGCATTCCAAACAGATTGTCCGTGACGGACGATGACCAATTTTGCGTGTGACATTTTTTAGTGATTAGTGAATAGCGACCAGCGAATAGTGATTGGCGAGAAGAGACACAATTTTGGCTTACTCCGTTCCACTTTCGACTTATCCCTCAAATTCAAGTTTGTAATTCGTTTCAATTTTTCGCTCCGCGAGACGCTTTAAATACGCTTTCACAGAACGCTGTCTATACCTGTTCAATTTATCGATGATGGTAACGCCATTTAGTTGGTCGATACCATGCATAATCCATCTTGCCGTAAGGTCGGAAAACGTTGCGGTTTGCTGCGTTAATTCCTCATTAAGAAAACTGATTTCAATCTGCTTTGGTCGTTCGATGGAAACCGTCAAACGCGGAATACTCACATCATCTTCCAACATAGAAACCAGCGGAGCTTTGGATGAAATGAGTTCAGGATTGATAAAAACCTGCTTAAAATCCGAAGGTTCGTGCTTCGCGAAATTCAAATCAACCACAAACACCTGAAGGTTTAAACCCAAATGTTTTGCAGAAATCAGCGGATGCTTGACTTTTTTCTGAACCTCAAGAAGTTGCGCAATCAAATCCGCAGCTTGGCTTTTATCGCCCAGCTTCTGCCCTACCGACTTGTATATTTCGTTTCCGAATGCTTGTATCAAAACCTTAAGCCACAGAATTCTTGATGAAATCGTAAAGCAATCGAACACCAACACCCGTTCCGCCTTTCACACGGTAATCAACATCCGCATTCATGAAAGATGGACCAGCAATGTCCAAATGTATCCAAGGATAATCAGTGAAATGATGCAGGAACGTAGCTGAAGTGATGTTGCCGCCAGCAGCGCCTCCAATGTTCTTAATGTCAGCAATGTCCGACTTAATAGCATCGTGATATTCGCGCCACATTGGGAATTCCATAATCCGCTCGTAAACCTTCTCTCCACTCACTTTCAAAGCTTTCAAATCGGTATTATCAGCGCAAGCGGAAATTCCGAAATGACCTGTAATTCGTGCAGCAGCACCAGTCAATGTTGCTAAATCAATTACCAATTCTGGATCGTATTGCTTGGCATAATGAAGCGCATCAGCCAAAATCAATCGTCCTTCGGCATCCGTGTTTAACACCTCCACTTTGCTTCCGCTCATCATGGTTAATACATCATCGGCAACAATGGCTTTACCGTCAATTCTGTTGTCTGTTGCTGGAATTAAACCGATTACATGAACAGGAAGTTTGTTTGCAGCAATAGCCGCAAATGCACCTGAAACCGCAGCACCCCCCCCCATATCCGACTTCATCTGTGCCATCTGAACGGTCTTAATGTTGTAACCACCCGTATCGTAAACCACACCTTTTCCAACCAACACAATTGGCTTCTTGTTCTTGGCATTTTTCGGTTTCCATTCGAGAATATTGAACGTTGGCGGCTCCACAGAACCTTTGTTCACGCCCAACAGTCCGCCCATTCTCAAGGCTTCAATCTTCTTCTTGTCAAGAACGGTTGTTTTAAAACCTGTGTCTTTTCCAAGCTTTGTAATTCGCTTGCTCCATTCCGTTGCAGACAGCGTGATAACTGGCTCATTCACAAAATCACGCGCAGCGAATGTTCCAACCGACACATCATACAATTCTTTCAAATCGGCAGCAGAAATATTGCTTGAAACAACATTCAATTTACTCAACGAATTAGGCTTGTTTCTGTCGCCTGTTTTGTAATTCAGAAACTGATAATTTGCCAATACAATTCCTTCAAGAACCGCTAAAGCATCTTCGCTTCTTGCACTTTCAGAAATGATGGTTGCAGACGTTGCTTTCTCGCCATTTAGCACCTTTTTCAGTTTAGCGCCAAGGGTTCTTGCCGCTTGAAAGCGATAACTCGTCTCGGTTTCCTTCTTGATTTTGGCGATAACGGTCAAACCTTTAGCAGATGGAATGGAATAAACCATTTCCGTGTCTCCTATTCGCTGTGCTATTTTTTTCTTTAAATCCTTGATTTCCGCAATGGCGTCAAGGTCTTTTTTTGACGTGATGAGATGCACATTTACATCTCCAGGCGACTTGGCTTTTTGAAGTTTTATTGGGGTATTCGAACTCATTCCTTGGTTTTTATTTGGGCGCGCAAGTTAACCAAATGTTGTGTGCAGATTGTAAGTAGGCTTACCTATCAACAAACCACCTTACCCCAAGGTAAATTTCTCTTCCGTGGATGGGCGCGTAAGCATAACTCGTATCGAATTTGGGGCTAAATCCAATAGCATTGTCCGGGTCGTCTGTTCCGCTTAATGGCGAAATAGGCTGGCGATATCCAATGATGTTTTCGATACCCACATAAACCTTCAAGTTAATCTTGGCGATGTTCTTTGTGATTTGAAGATTATCTAAATAGAACGGCTTGGAACGTGTTGGACGAGGCACAGAAAGTTCGTCTCCGTTGGCATCCAAATCATAGATTTCTGGCAATTGCATCGGTCCAGTAATGTTTGCAGAATACGCGAAATCGAGTTTCCATTTGCGCAGCGTGTAAACGAATGAGAATGTTCCCGTCCAATCAGAAGCAAAGAGAATTGGCGTTGATTGCATAACACCAAATTCATCAGGTTCCGTTTCTGTAGCCCGCTGATATGTGAAACCAATCTTGCTTCGCAACGGGAATTTGAACTCGTGATTGATGCTGGCACTCACTCCCCAAGTGCTTGCAAAGCCGCCCGTATTCTCGTAAACAATCTGTCCTTCGGTTTCGTAATCAGGAATGATTTTGTTTGTGAAATGCGTGTAAAAACCATCTACATCAATCGAACCCTGCGAATTGCCAAGTGTAAATATGTGGTTGAAATTAACCGAGCCATTGAACGACTTTTCAGGCTTTAATTCATCTTCAATCACAACCTCTCTTTGGCCAGAAACAAAGGCGTGGTCTTCCGTAAATAGGTTCACCACCTTAAAACCTGTTCCGAAATTCCCTCGAATGGTCGTCCACTTTCCGGGTTTGTATTTAAAACTAAGCCGTGGTGAAACAATCGGTCCGTGTGCCTGATAGTAATCTAATCGAACGCCACCCAAAACACTCAACTTCTCTTTAACCGCTTCCCAATCATCTTGGATAAAAAGCCCGGGGATGATTTGTCCTTTCCGAAACCCAGTAACCGTATCCGCTGTAGCAACCGTGTTATCGTCATACCATTGATAACGGCCTGTTAATCCCGCCAACAAATCGTTTCGTCCGAACTTCCTGTTCCAAATAAAATTGGCAAAACCAATGTATTGCTGCGCGATGTAAAAATCGCTGCCGTAAACCGAGTTTTGGTCGTGATAACTGAACGAATAATCAACCCAGAACTTTTCTGAAGTCGGTAAATCGTACGTTCCAAACAGCTCAGCGCGGTGCGTGTAAATACTTTCGCCATAAATGCTGTCATTCCCACGTAGTGTGCGATACGCGCGGTTTTCCATGTAATCCTGCACGCCATTTCGCCTGTCTTCATAATAGTATTTGGCCATCAATGAAAAACGTCTTCTTTCCTTCCGATCTAACTGCCATTTGCTAAAAACAAAAACGCGGTCCATCGACACGAAATCGCCAAAACCATCTTTGTTATCATCGTTATAAACGTTGATGTAAGCAACACTTGCTCCATTAGAAACGTGCAATTTCTTCCCAATCTGATTGCTGATTGCGATGTCTCCAAACACTTCTCCGTGAGTTGTTCCCATCACGTTTACATCCACCAGCGGCTGGTCTTTCGGATGTTTGGTAATGATGTTAATGACGCCCGCAACCGCCTCCGAACCATACAGCGTTGAGTTCGGGCCTTTTATGACTTCCATCCGCTCAATCATGGACGCAGGAATGCTATTCAAACCATACACCGAAGCAAGATTTCCGAACAACGGACTGCCATCCACCAAGATAGCGGTGTACGGACCCGGCAAACCGTTGATGCTGATACTATTGGTAAAACAGACGCCACAACCAACCACTTCTTCTACCCCGTTCACCAAGTTTATGGCTTCAACAAGGTTGGTTGGTGTTGTGGTTTGTTCCAAGAATTTGCTCGTAACCACATCAATCTTAATGGGAGAAGCGGAAACGAACGTTTCCTTCATTGTTCCCGTCACAACCACTTCATCAAGTCCTAAAACCGAAGGCGCCAATTCTAACTTGCCGAGTTGTAGTTCCTCAGATTTCAGTTCAATCTTCTGGGTAAATGGTACAAACCCAATAGACGAAATCTGAATTTGGTAATTCCCGAATGGGATATTTTCCAACTTAAACTCACCGTTTTCATTGGCAGAAACACCAAAGGTTGTTCCTTTCAAAACCACGTTGGCAAATGGAACAGATTCAGCACCATCCGTTATTGTTCCAAGCACAACTCCAGATTGCGCGAACGACAACTTAGCTAGGACGATAAACAGAAACAGGATGGTATTCCTCAAAATCATACGACAAAGCTAAATACATTTTTAGACTTGTCTAAATTATTATTTTGACAACTGCAATTATTAATACATTTGCATTGATTATGACACACTCGTTTACAGAGGAGAATTACCTCAAGGCCATTTATAAATTGTCTAAGAAATCGGACAAAGGAGTGAGTACAAATGCGCTTGCAGAACGCATGGAAACGAAGGCATCATCCGTTACAGATATGATTAAAAAACTGGCAGGTAAAAAGCTGGTTGATTACAAGAAATATCAAGGTGTAACGCTGACAAAAAAAGGTCAGAAGATTGCCGTTGACATCATTCGAAAACATAGACTTTGGGAAGTTTTCTTGCAAAAACATCTTGGTTTTGGTGGCGAAGAAGTGCATGAAGTTGCCGAGGAATTGGAACACATTAACTCTACCGAATTAGTGGAGCGTCTGGACAAGTTTCTGGGTTACCCGAAATACGACCCGCATGGAGGTCCAATTCCTGATAGTGAAGGAGTTTTTCCTGAACCAAAACGGGTAAAGCTTGATGAACTGGAGATTGGACGAAAAACCAAAGTAATGGGAATTACGGAGCATTCAGATGCTTTTCTTTCTCACCTCAAGAAATTGGGATTAGAATTAGGAACGAATTTCCTTCTTAAAGAACGTTTCGACTTCGACCGTTCAGTTGAAATTGAACTGAATAGTAAGACCATACAATTGAGCCACGATGTGGCTAAAAACATATTTGTAGCGTACTAGGAATTAGGCGTTAGCTATTAGGAACTAGGAAATTAGAAAAGAACAAAATGGAATATTTTGAAATCGCGAAGTTTTGGTTCTTAGAACAAAACCCGATGCTGCAAGCATTGATGGCAACTATGTTTACGTGGTTCCTAACTGCTGCAGGTGCATCGCTCGTCTTCTTCTTCAAGGACATGAACCGCCAGCTTTTTGATGGCATGCTGGGATTTACGGGCGGAGTGATGATTGCGGCTAGTTATTGGTCTCTACTTGCCCCTGCTATTGAAATTACGCCAGAAAGCAATCCTGGAGTTCCCATTTGGTTTCCTGCTGCAGTTGGATTCTTGGCAGGTGCTCTATTCTTATTCGCTCTGGATAAAGTGATGCCGCATTTGCACATCAATTTCCCAGAATCCGAAAAGGAAGGAGTTGAAACCAAAATGGACCGAACAATGCTACTTGTATTAGCTATTACCCTTCACAATATACCGGAAGGACTTGCCGTAGGCGTTGCTTTCGGGGCTGTCGCCAGTGGGATGGATGGAGCAACGATTGGTGCCGCTATGGCATTAGCAATCGGAATTGGCATTCAGAACTTCCCAGAAGGATTGGCGGTTTCTATGCCCTTGAGAAGACAAGGTGTAAGTCGTTTCAAAAGCTGGTGGTATGGTCAACTTTCTGCTGTTGTTGAACCTGTTGCCGGTGTTGTAGGTGCAGCTGCCGTTATATACGCCTTCCCAATTCTACCTTACGCTTTGGCATTTGCCGCGGGAGCAATGATCTATGTCGTGATTGAAGAGGTAATACCTGAAACTCAGCTAGATAAGTATGCCGACACCTCCACACTAGGGTTTATTGGTGGTTTCATAGTTATGATGGTGTTGGACGTGGCGCTCGGATAATCAGCGCTTTTTCTTCTTTCGGTTATTCACACTTTTACTACCGCGTGTTTTTGGCTTTTTGTACTTAGCTGCCAATTTTGGTCGGTAAGAACCACCCAAGTTTTCTTTCTTGTTTTTGTCCTTCTTTTCATGAAAAGCACCACCGCCCTCTTTTAGCGGTTTTGCATTTCTGTTCTGATTCTTCGCGTATTTCGGCTTGGCTCTTTCCTCCGGAACCAATTGTTCTGTTATTGTTACTTCATCAGGAAAATCAACTTCTGGAATTTGATAATCCATTAATTCCTCAATAGCCAATTTGGCTTTTTCCTCCGCTTCTGTGTAAAGTAGAATTGATCTCCCCTCCTGTTCGGCCCTACCAGTTCTACCAATTCGGTGCATGTAGTTTTCTGGGAAAATTGGCACATCGAAATTGATGACATGCGAAATCATATCTAAATCCAAACCTCTCGCCATAACATCTGTAGCAATCAGAATTCGCTCCTTTCCTTCGTTAAAGCGAGTAATCGACTTAATCCTATAATTCTGCGATTTATTGGAATGAATAACGCCCATTTCACGACCGTATTTCTCCTCCATCGTCTCAAATATTCGGTCTGCTGCTTTTTTGCTAGGAGCAAACACCAAAACTTTGGTAAACTCTTGCTTATCGCGAAGCAAATACGCTAACAAGTTGACTTTGGTGTAGAAATTTGGAACCGAAAAGCACGTTTGCGAAATATTATCAAGTGGAGTTCCACTAACGGCAATTGAAATACGCTCTGGAGCGATGAAATTCTCACCGATAAGGGTTGACACTTCATCCGTCATTGTAGCAGAAAACATTATGTTTTGTCGCTTTTCTGGCAGTAATTCAAAGATGTTGTTGATTTGAAACCTAAACCCCAAATCGAGCATAACATCAACCTCATCAATAACCAGTTTTTTAACGGCTTTTAGGTTAGCTGCTCGGCTTACGGCCAAATCATATAATCTACCAGGAGTGGCAACCAAAATATCCACACCATCAGCCAGAGAAGCAGCTTGCGTATTGATGTTTGTACCACCATAAACCCCCTTAACTCTAACGCTCAAATATGCAGCAAACAATTCAACCTGTTCAACCACCTGCAATACCAATTCCCTTGTTGGAACCAATACTAAGACCGTTGGATTTAACTGTTTAGTGAACTTCCAATTTTGGAGAATTGGAAGCATGTAAGCCAACGTTTTCCCTGTTCCAGTTTGGGCTATTCCAACCACATTTTTACCCGACATAATAATGGGGTAAGCCTGTTGCTGAATTGGAGTTGGTTGCTCAAAGCCGAGCTCGTCAATTCCTATTCTGAGATGTTTGTTTAGGTTGATTTCGTCAAACGAATCCATCGGTGATATAAGGTTTGACAGTTCTAGTTAAGCTTAGCATAAAAATTCGCCTCCGCAAAAACCTCTAAATGATTTTCATACTTCTTCACCTCCCGCATTCCAGAAGGCAACATTCTGTACAATGAATATTTCTCATCTAGCAAATCATAAAAGTCCTTAAAGAAAGACTTTGATTCAATGTTGCATTTGGTAAACTCAAACTGTATATGAGCGATTCCACCGTATTCAATCATGTGTTTTGCGCCATTTAAAACTTGTAGTTCATGGCCTTCAACATCTATTTTCAAAAAATCGATTGATAATATTCCGTTCTCCTTACAAAACCCATCAATAGTTTTGATTGAAATGGTCTCTGAAATTTGCGATTCTTCCTTAGATCCTTCAACCACCCCATCATATACACTAGCCGTTGCTGCTAAATAATTCGACAAGAACAACGTTTTACTTTCTTCTACCGAACCAAAACCGTGGAAGTGCAAATAAATATTTTCCTGATTTGGTAGATTTTTGCGCGTTTGTTCTAGTTTTTCAAACGTAAACTTCGAAGGCTCGAAGCAATGAATATCAGCATTAGGAAAATACTTTGACAAGTAAGACAAGTATTGCCCCAAATTGGCCCCAACATCGAACATTACTGGCGCAGTTTTATCTTTGAGCTGATCTTTCAAGAAATTCATGAGGAATAGTTCCCCACTATCGCGAACATTTGCTCCACCCCAATAATTCATTCCTACCATACTAACCCTGAATAACTTTTCCCAAGTGGATTGGAAGAAGGGTTGACGTATGATATTTAAGACTGTATTCTTCATTGATTTCAATGCTCAAACTTAAGAATAGATTACGAACCACATCGATAGTTTTACACTCAAACATATAGAGCTGTATTTCGAAAAATATTCTTCTAAACTCAGCCTTTTTTGCAGCCGAAAAAGCAAACTTTCCTGGGTTGCAATCGAATACCTATCTATTCAAGGTCTCTAAGAAGTATTTCGTCAAATTGGCTACTGCACTGGCTCGTACTTTTCTCTGCATGGCTCAATACATGGGTAATTCAGGATGAGGTTTCCGTCTTCCATTTCGTAAGTAAGCGGAAAGGCCTGCGTAGTACAACCGTTTACCTCAATTTGCATATCAGATTCATTATACGTGCCGCTAGAGGCTGAATTGGTAGTTGCACTCATGGAACAGATAGAGCCATTACTGGTTATGGTTTGGTCGTCCCAAAACTCCACAACCTTGCTGCTTACTACAGGCTGAAACGTACCACTTCCATCACCGGGGTCAGTAAGTTGTTCTATCAGACGCCATTTAGAAACTAGCTCAACATCGTTGGAGTTACAGCCAGCAACAGCAGTAATTACTAGAAACAAGGATAGAATACGATACATTTTCATCATTATTGGTTTTCAACTTTAGAATAAACGTGAACAAATACGTTTAGTTGCTAAAGCTAATTCAGATATTCGCCATTGGAAAACTCTATGCAATACCCTGCAAAAATATTATTGGCCTGGGCCGAAGCAATTGGCGGAAATTCAAAAATTCGTGATTGGCTCATCGCCAACGGCTACAAAGAACTTGGGCTTTACGTTTTTGCTTTGTACCATAATGAAGAGGCGCGAGAATGGCTCATGAAGAATGGTTTCCCACATCTATTGGCGTCAATTACGGGTGCCGAGGGCGACAAAAACGCAATAGCTTGGCTAATCAAAAATCGATATGAGCCATTAGCAAAACTTGCAATGGTTGGCGATGGAAATGAGAAAGCTTTTGCTTGGTTAAAAGCAAACGGACATGCCGAATTAGCCTTTATCGCCAAAAAAATAGAGATGGTTAAAGATTCAATTGAAAGAGACAATTCAGATCATCATTCAATCAATAAACACGGATAGTTAAGGAAACATGGGTTTGTCAGTATTAGTACCAAACCATTTTGAGCAACTCACGTAGAGTAGCTAAGGAACTATGGAATTTATTTTGGAACCGTGGCCGTGGTATGTTACCGGGCCGTTGATTGGACTTGTTGTTCCATTAATGGCTTGGTTAGGCACTTCTTTTGGTGTTTCATCAAACCTTGATGGCATTTGCAACCTAGCTGGGGCCGGCAAGGTTTCGGATTACTTTAAGGGTGACCTTAAGCCGAGAATCCCTGGTTTTATGTTCTTAATTGGAGCCATTACCGGAGGCTATATTGCCAGTACTTTTCTAAGCAGCGACAATTACGTTATTGCAATTTCTGACCAAACTGTATTGGCGATTTCCAATTTTGGAGTGAGTGATTTTTCAGGTTTACAACCTTCTGAGATTTTCAATTGGTCGTTTCTTTTTTCTACAAAAGGCGCAATATTGCTGTGCTTAGGAGGATTCTTAATTGGATTTGGAACTAGATATGCCGGTGGTTGCACTTCTGGCCATTCAATTTCTGGATTGAGCACGCTCCAACCAAAATCCTTAATCGCCACATTAGGCTTTTTCATTGGAGGATTAATAAGCGCCCATTTTATTTTACCGTTAATTCTTACTCCTTGAAATACTTAGGCCCCATATTATCCGGAGTGTTTTTCGGCATTGTAATGGTAAAGTCAGAAGCTGTTTCTTGGTTTAGGATTTACGAAATGTTCTCGTTCCAATCCTTTCATATGTATGGAATAATAGGTTCGGCAGTTTGCACAGGACTAGTATCCACCTTCCTACTAAAGAAGCTAAATGCCCACAACATTGAAGGAACAAAGATTGGATTCAATCCAATCCCGTTTAAGTTCAAAAGTGCTTTAGTTGGTGGTTTAATTTTCGGTATTGGTTGGGCCATGACAGGAGCTTGTCCAGGGCCACTTTTTGTTAATGTAGGTGCAGGCTATCCTGTAATGCTGGTCATAATAGCATTTGCACTATTTGGTGCATTTGTTCATGGAATTCTCAGCTCAAAACTTCCTAAATAGCTGCATAGAATCGGGCAAAATTCCATTGCCAGGACTTTCAGCAGTCAAACAGGCTAACTTGAAGAGGTTTGAATATTACCTTACCCCTTCGCCCCGAAATCACAGGTAAGATTCATCTTTTCAAAAGATAATGGAGCAAACAACTTTGATGAATTTTAGGCTAAAGTGAATCTATTCTCGCTTTAAAATCGAATTGCAAATCTTCATGCAAATCAGAATAGACATCTCTAATTTTAACCACCTGTCTTTCGTAGAGGTTTGTCATCACTTTACTTCTCCTAAAATCGAGGTTTAACGCCCGCATTTCTTCACAAAAATGAAGAAGAACATCTAACTCGGTTTCTGGAACATCAGAATACTTAATATACTTTGTAGCAATTCTAAGTGCTCTTCTGATACTCTTCTTAGCTAGATAAAAACCACGTGTGTTCGTAGCTGCAAATGCCTCTGTAACGTCCTCTTTTATTTGTGCCACATAAGCGTCTTCATCAGCCGTCTCAAACATCAGGTAGTTGATGAGCTCTTTGTTGTCGCGTTTGTACTTAATAAGCTTATTGCATAGCTCTGTAACCTCCTCTCGCGAAAGCGTTTTCAACTCCTTCCTAATCTGTGCTAACGAAGCGGATTTCATAACTCTACAACTCTCTTTTATGCTGATTTTCTTGCTTCTCTCTCACAATCAAGCGCGTGCCTTTATCGTAATAAACGTAACTCCAAGCCCAATTAATGAATACCACTAGCCTACTTCGGTAATCGACTAGTAGCATTAGGTGTACGAACATCCAAGTAAACCAAGCTAAAATGCCTCCAAAACTGAAGAACGGTAAATCAACTACAGCTAAATTTCTTCCGATGGTTGCCATCGTTCCTTTATCTGCGTAAGTAAACGGTTTTAGCTTCTGTCCTTTTGCTTTTCTATTCAAGTTTTTGGCTAGCTGTGCTCCTTGCTGTCCGGCCACAGAAGCCAACATGGCATGACCTTTTTCGTTCTCTTCTGACTGAATCAGAGACACGTCTCCAATACAATAAACATCCGTTTTTCCTCTAATGAGGTTGAACTCATCGGTCACAATTCTATTTCCACGCGCAATCGTTGCATCCAAACCATCAATGGGACATCCCTTTACTCCTGCGGCCCAAACCAACGTTTTACTGATAAAGGTTTCCTGATTGGTTTCAACGGTAGTTCCATCATAATCCTTCACTTGCGTACCAAGCCAAACATTCACCCCCATTTTCTTGAGGAATTTCTCTGTTTTGTCGGATGAAGTCTTGCTCATAGCGGCCAGTAGCCTATCCGCAGCTTCAACTATTTGAATCTGCATTCTACGGATGTCCAAATCTGGATAATCTGAAGGAAGAATTTGCTTTTTGAGTTCTGCCAAGGCCCCTGCCAACTCCACTCCCGTTGGCCCACCACCAACAATTACAAAACTCATTAAAGCTTCCTGCTCCGCTAGGTCTTTGGTATTTAGTGCCTTTTCAAAATTCCTGAGAATATGGCTTCTGAGATTTAGCGATTCTACCAAGTTTTTCATTGGCATGCTGTGCTTCTGCACATTCTCCATTCCGAAGAAATTAGAATCTGCACCAGTTGCCATAACAAGTATATCGTAACCAATGTTTCCGATACTTGTCTCGATGGTTTTTGAAGCTTCATCAACCTTCAGCACATCGGCCATCCTAAAATGAAACCGCTCCTTATTCTTAAACACTTTCCGTAGCGGATAAGCAATAGAATCTGGTTCTAAGCCAGAGCTAGCCACCTGATACATAAGCGGCTGAAAAGTGTGGTAATTATTCCTGTCAACAAGTACAGTTTGGTAGTACTTACTGTTAATGCCTTTGGCAAGTTTAAGACCTGCAAATCCACCTCCAACAATTACAATTCGAGGAATATCAAGAACAGGAATATTTAGCCCCTTTTCCATGACTGGTAAAGGTCGCAATTAAGTGACTAAATCATACAGAAATTCGGCTGTTATTTATCTTCAAACGTAATCACATTTGTAGCCGAAAGGTCTTTCGGTCTGTAAATCCCAACGCAATCACCATCGGCATCCGTTATGTACCAGTAATGCCATAGGAATGATTGAACAGGGTAATCGTCTCCTGGCGCTAGTGCTTCTTCATAGGTAACGAGTTCACCATTGAAATTAATCCACTGAATTTTAATATCGGAAGAAGCACGGTTTTCAAAACGAAGATTGAGGGTTGGTGTATTATTCAACGACACAGCAGTACCGAGCTCGCTACAATCATGTGCGTTAATCTGATTAGCGGCAAAGAATGCCTCCAGGTTTGCTTCGGCATCTTCTTTCTTGCAAGATGTAGTAAACAAAACAGTTACTGATAGAATCGCAATAAAAATTCTTGTTTTCATAATATGGGGTTTAGTGTTTACCACAAACATATACGAGAAGCAGTTGGCGCAAGTACGTTCTTTTACTGAATTTCAAAAACTGCAATCCTGTCACCTCTCTCCCACCTCATTTCAACCTAAAACTGACACCATTTCCGTTTTTACCTGATGGCATGCCTATTGACTAAGGCCAGCCAGACAAGAACTATTAACCTAATTTCTAATTAGCTAATCAGCTCAGAAAAATGGCAACAGATACAGCAGAAAAAACACAACAGGGAACGATTAACGTCTCTACCGAGAACATCTTCCCAATTATTAAGAAGTTCCTTTACTCAGACCACGAGATTTTCCTTCGTGAGTTGGTAGCCAACGCAACCGATGCAACCCAGAAGCTAAGAACGCTTAGCGGAATGGATAAAATCAAAGGCGAACTTGGTGATACAACCATCGAGATTGTACTTGACAAGGAAGCGGGAACCCTTACCATTAAGGATAAAGGGATTGGTATGAGCGCAGATGATGTAAACAAATACATCAACGATATCGCCTTCTCTGGTGCAGAGGAATTTGTGAATAAATACAAAGACAAGTCGGAAGCAATTATCGGACACTTTGGTCTTGGGTTCTATTCTTCTTTTATGGTGGCAAAGCAGGTGGAAATTATCACCAAGAGCCACGTAAAGAGTAAAAAAGCTGCACATTGGACATGCGATGGAAGTCCGAACTACACATTAACAGAGCACGACAGAAAAGACAGAGGAACAGACATTGTTCTTCACATTGCTGACGATAGCAAGGAGTTTTTGGAAGAAGCTCGTATTCAAGGCATACTAGATAAGTATTGCAAGTTCCTTCCTGTTACCATCAAATTCGGAACAAAAACAAGAACCGAATATGCTAAGAAGGACGATAAAGGCGAGAAGATTGGCGAGGATGTTGAAATCGTTGAAGACAACATCATCAACAATACAACGCCAGCATGGGCAAAGCAGCCTTCTGAATTAAGCGAAGAGGATTACAAAGGCTTTTACAGAGAATTGTACCCAGGAACATTTGATGAGCCGTTGTTCAATATTCACCTAAACGTTGACTATCCTTTCAACCTAACGGGAATTCTTTACTTCCCAAAGATTAAGGAGAATATTCAGGTTCAAAAAGACAAGATTCAGCTTTATAGCAATCAGGTTTTCATTACTGATAACGTTGAGAACATTGTTCCTGAATTCTTGACATTACTACATGGTGTAATCGATTCGCCAGATATTCCTTTGAACGTATCGCGAAGCTATTTGCAAGCTGATGGTAATGTGAAGAAAATCAGTAGCCACATTAGCAAGAAGGTTACCGATAAGTTAGCCGAGCTTTTTAAAGCTGACAGAGAGGATTTCGAAACGAAATGGGATGACATCAAGATTTTCATTCAGTACGGAATGCTTAGCGATGAGAAGTTCCAAGAGCGTGCTTCTAAGTTCTGGTTGTTCAAGAACACCGAAGGGAAGTATTTCACGATGGATGAGTACAAGGAGCACATTACTGCCGCGCAAACCGATAAGGACAACAAGTTGGTTTACTTGTACACCAACGATGTGGTGGGGCAGCATTCTTACATCAACAGCGCTACCGAAAAAGGCTATGATGTTTTGGTGATGGATTCTCCGCTAGATTCTCACTTTGTGAATCAGCTAGAACAAAAACTAGAGAACAGCACGTTTGCTAGAGTTGATGCCGACATCGTTGACAAACTGATTAACAAGGACGAAGAGGTTCCTAGTAAACTTTCTGATGAAGAGAAAGAGAAGTTGAAGCCAATTTTCGAATCTCAAGTAAACTCAGAAGGAAGTAAAACCAACTTTACCGTTGCGTTTGAAAACTTGAGCGAGACTGAAATGCCTGTCACCATTACGCAACCAGAATTCATGCGAAGAATGGCTGATATGCAGAAAATGAGCGGCCAGCCTGGAATGGGAATGGGTGGATTTGAGATGTACAACTTGGTTGTAAACGCTAATCACCCAAAAGTTGGAGAAATCCTAAGAAGTAAAGGAGACAACAAGGAGAAAAAAACCAAACAACTTTGCGATTTAGCATTGCTTAGTCAAGGTTTGCTGAAAGGAAAAGAGCTCAGCGAATTCTTGAAGCGTAGTGTGGAGATGGTTTAATACGTGCGTCATTTCGACCGTAGCGGAGAAATCTGACCTAGATTCCTCGGCTACGTAAACTCCGCTCGGAATGACAAAATGCCAAACCAAATGAAAAGAAGCCCCGAACATAGATTTGTTCGGGGCTTTTTATTGTTAGAACTGTAATTATTGGAATTCAATTGGTTTGACTTCGCAAAGAACCGTCTGTTTCTTTGTGTCGAACCAAATCAGGAAACCATGCGCACTTTATTCTTACTAATCCTGGTACTCGGAATATCGTTTACGAGTACAGCTCAGGTCATCAGCGTTCCAAACGACCAACCAACAATTCAGGACGGATTGAATGCCGCCAGCTTTGGTGATACTGTGCTGGTTGCACCTGGAACTTACTTTGAGAATATTACTTGGCCGAATACCAACGGCATCAAACTAATTGCTGAAGGAGATACTTCTGATACGTTTATTGATGGATCTGAGATTGAAAGAGTCATTCATATTCAAGGTCATGCGATTGATACTTTGACCTTGATTGAAGGATTTACGATTCAGAAGGGACGTGGGATTGGAACTTATAGTGGGTCTGGAATTTTTTGCGAGTCGTCTGGTGTGACTATATCCAAATGTAGGATGACAGATAACACAGCTAACATTGGAGGGGGACTGTGTTTTGTCGAAGCCATGGGAGTCGTGACTGATTGCACTATTGATAAAAACATTGGCAATAGCGTTCTTGCGGTAGGTGGTCTTGGCGCAGACCTCCACGAAAGTTCGGTAGTAAGGTTTGAACGGTGCAATATTATTAACAATCGAGCTGTGTATTGCCGGAAAATTCTAGGCTGTGGACTCTCTGTTCGTTCTAACTCCACAGCTCACCTCTATGACTGTAACATATCAGGCAATACGGCAGCTGTATCATCCACCGGAGAGTCTAGAGGCGTTGGTATTTTATTGATGCAGTCTTCAAATATCAGAATGACTAGATGCAATGTTGAGAACAACAAATCAACCGCAAGTCCTAAATGGTGTATTGGAACGGCTATCAATGTTGATTCCGCAGAAGAAGTTTATTTTGAAGATGTGAGTATTATCGGAAATGAAGCAGCCGCTCCGATTGAATCTAACATGGGAATTGTTCATATCAATAGTGCTAGCTCAGAGTTTAGAAATGTCTCCATTG
>JBMYXX010000027.1:0-18439 GCA_049608805.1 Flavobacteriales bacterium
AGAGATAAAATCAAACTGCCTAAGCTGGCAATTGAAATGGAGTCTGATGAAGAAGTGGAGATTCCTGAGTTAGAAGAAGAGCCAGAAGCGGTTAATCCAGAGGATTAAAAATCATCAAACGGACGAGTAATGTCCGTACTCAGCCCGAAGAAAAAGTAGAGTTCTTCCTTCCTGTGCAAAACAGATTCTTCTACACGAGTTGTAAAACCTGCCATTAAACGCATATCCCAAGTTGCGTTTAAAATATATTCTGCTCTAAACTGCCAGAGGAACAATTTGGTATCTAATCCTTGAATCATTTCGTGGCCGTACTCTCCATCGCGAAGCAAATACGACTTATAAATATTGCCTCCGTAACTCACATTGCTTGTGTCTAAACCGTAGTTAGCGTAAACAAACTTGCCTTCAAACATCCAGTTGTTTTTTCGATAACGTAGCACGTTAACCGATTCCATAAAATTGGCTCCCATTGGATGCGCCAAAGACTGATTATAGTGCCCATAATTCTGCTCTATGGTTACGTGAGTGTAGGTAAACGGCCTTACCCAGTTGAACTCAAACTGATAGTAGAGGTTTTTAATCCAAAGCAAATTCCAGCCTTTAATACCAACCTGAAATCCTTGTTTGTTTCCCCAAAAACCAGTTTGTGCATTGGTGTCTCCACCAGAAGTAATGCCGCTAAACACTTCTCCAAGCAGAAATTCATCTAACACCAACTGGCCGTACAGATGGTTGTTTTTGCCAATTCTATAACGGAAATCGAAACCAAGAATAACGTTGTCTGGTGAGTTAACAGAAAACTCAACAGGGCGGTAAAAAATAATTGGGTTGATGTAATTCAGTTCAAAACCTCTAACTCCGGTAGAATCGGCTCCTTGCCAAATAATGGACTCAAACAATCCAATATTAAATCGTTTGGCAATGTTTAACGATAAGTAATGGAACGAGCCTAACTTGTTTCTAACTGCACCGGGCCTAACATCTTTGAAATTGGCCCAAATGTTTACATACCTCAGTTTCCAAACTCGGGTATCAAGCTTTAAGAACGAAAACTGCTCGGCATTATCTGACAAGAAAAGTGACCTATAACCGTTGCCAATAAACAGTTTATCGTGCCCAACCTGAACGTTAAAATGCTTTGATGGCGAATAACTCAAGTATCCGCTTGGGTCGAAAAACGAACGGAAATAAGGATGCTGATTAAAGTCTCCCTGCCCAGGATTTACCTGATTGGCCTGCATAAAGTCTTCTACATGTGTAACAGGTTTAAAGGCTCCGCCTCGAATAGAGAAATGACCAACGAAATTCTTGCCTAGCAAAACATCTCCGCGTATCCCACCAATTAGCTCGGTGGTAAAACCAGATGTTGTTCCGTACCGTGCCACGGTATGAAAAATCGGGTCAATTTCAATTCCAAACCACTTCTTTTTGTAGTCGAAAAAATGCCCTTGAGAGAACCTGCGAAGCGAAGAACTATCTCTAAAAGCATAAGAAGCCAACATCTCATCCCTAACCTCCATAGAGTTTTGGTTTAGCACAATTGGCCTAATGTTGTAGTGCCCATTATGCGCACCGCTTCCCATTGGTTCGGCTTGCAAAAACGTTTCTAGCAAAGGCGAATGTTCGGTTACACCGCGCTGCGAAAAAGCGTGCGTTCCTACAAAACAGAACAATGCTGTTATGATGATAACCTTTCTAAAAATCTCCATAAAGGTTTCTTAGAATGGTTCTTAATCCGAAGAAAACGTACGTGTTCTCTTCCTTTGCAACTTCAGTTTTTGCTACGCGATGCCTGACCCCAAAAAGGATGTGCAAATTAGATGCGCGGTTAACCACATAGGCCACCTCAAAACTCTGATTAGTCAATTTAGTTTTAACGCCTTGGCCAAGCGTGTTCCCAGCCGATGCCGCCCCCAAGTAGGTATCTGTATCTGGCAAATAAACATCGTTACCGTAATTGATGCCCGTAGAATCTCTACCCACTGAGGCATAGCTTATTCTGTAGCTTATTCTTAAATCGCGCCAGCGCCAACCCAATTCTCCTACAAATTCATGAAAGTTTGCGCCAAGCGGATGAGCAAGCGGCTGGTTGTAATGCGTATAGCTCTGCAAGGAGGATTCATGCGCATAAGTATAAGGCCGCGCTCCGTTGTACTCTAATCTTGAGTAAAGTCCGTTTAACCCAAATGGGTCGAAAACTTTAAATCCAAGCTGCCAGCCAAGGCGTTGGTCAATAAACCCGCCTTTGCCCAGCTTGTTAAAATTAAGTTCGTCTATGGCAAGCTGACCATAAACAGCGGCTCCATCAAATGGAACATATTTTATGTTGATTCCGGCAACAGCATTATTGCCAGAACCATCGTAGGCATATTGAATAGAGCGAGAAAACGTAACTGGGTTAAAGTAATTCCAATTGAAGCCTGCGTTTCCGACACTATCGCTTTTGAAAATTACACCTTCAAAAAACCCAACCTGAATACGCTTACTTATGTTGGCGCTGAGGTAATGAAATGAGGCCCACTTTTTCTTAAAACCAGACTCAAAAGTTGAGAACAACCTTGTATCCTGAAGTTGAGTAAAGATGAACTCGTACTGGAATTTCCAA
This sequence comes from Flavobacteriales bacterium, assembly GCA_049608805.1. Classification (GTDB taxonomy): domain Bacteria; phylum Bacteroidota; class Bacteroidia; order UBA10329; family UBA10329; genus UBA10329. The sequence continues at coordinate 2,606 of JBMYXX010000027.1, forward strand.
AGGTTAGTGCTAATTTTTAGGTACGGATAGTTAAAGCCAACATCTGATAAAAGCATAGACCGATAACCCTCACCAATAAACAGTTTATCGTGCCCAATCTGAAAATTGAGGTTCTTGATTGGTGAGTACGAAACGTGTCCAGCGGCTATTGAAAAATCGTATCCTTTTACTTTCACGCCAAGGAAACGGTAAAGCGCATTATCGAAATCAAAATTCTTAATGCGACCCTCGCCAGGAACAACTTGGTATTTATCTATCCAAGTATTCATGTACGGTAGATACGTTGCCTGATTTTCCCAAAAAGCGGTGTAAAACGAAACCGTTTTGCCAATGCTTCCTTTAAACAAAAGCCCTTTGGTGTTAACGGTTAAGCGCTCTTTACTTACGGCATCAATACCTAGTTCTAGGTTTAAAACTGGATCTACATAAAACTGGTACTTAGCCGAATCTACCCTAAGCAAACTCTGCCTAAACAGCTTTCTGCCAACTAGCGTTTTAGAAAATTTGCTCTTGTGATGATTAATCCAACGGATAGAATCAAACGGCATGGATTGATTAAGCTGTTTAACACGAAAAGGCTTAATTCCAGAATGGAACTCGGACTCTTTGGTGTGCAGCTGACCTTCAAACTCAGCGTACTGTGTATGATTGAACGGGTGATTGTACTGCTCCTGGGCAAAACCCGAAACAGCCGTAAACAGAAGTATGGCGAGTGCTAAAAAAAGTCCCAAGCGCATGACAAATGGCTTGGGACAAAGGTACTATATCGTTGGCGAAGAAAATTCTATCTATTGAAGAGCAAATCTTACTGGCAAAACAAAAAACACATCCACCTTATGTCCGCCTTGCATCCCAGGAGTAAAGCACTCTAGCATTTTGGCAACTCTCAATGCTTCTGCATCTAACCACGGGTCTATTGGTCTTAGCACTCTAGCATCTCTAAGCTTACCGTTCTTACCTACAATAAACTTGATGTGAACCGTACCTGAAACACCATTCTCTAACGGAATTCTTGGGTACTCTAGGTTGCTACCTAAAAATGAAAGCATTTCTCTTTCTCCTCCGCAGTATTCGGGTAAAATTTCAGACCTATCAAGAGGTCCTCTATCTATTACTAGATCGTCAACATCTCCTTCGTCATCACCTAAAGAACTTGGCAAGTCTGGGTCTTCATACGGCTCAAAGTTCTCGTTTGGGTCAGTGGCATCTACCACATCATCCACAACTTTAATTTGGTCAGTTTTAATCTCTGGCGGCTTAGGAAGCTCCGGTCTCTTCACCTCCTTTTTCGGTTCATCTAGGTTAACCACAATTCCTTGTGGGAAATCATGCTCTACACCAGATTCTGGGATTTCAGGCTCCGTGTAGGGTGTTCTCCACTCAAAGGAAACGAGTGTTAATGAAAGAGCAAACAGTAGGCCGGCAGCAAAAAATGCTGGGCGTCTTTTTTCGATTAGCGCATTGGATAGTCTCATGATTAGAGGGATTTAGTAGAAGTCACCTCAACAATGATTCTTGGCCTGCGGATTGGTCTGTTTACAGCATCCTTCGTTGCAAAATCCCTCAAGTAGCTACGGCTATTATCGGTATTTACGCCTTGTCTGCTGTAAAAATTCCTAATCCTCGTCATCAAAATCATTGTTGACATAACTTCTGGTTAAGTATGCGTGCGCCATATATTCTGTTTGTTTCCTTAACGGGAAGTAGGAAAGTTTATTGCAAAAAAAATCCCGACCAGCTATTTGCTAATCGGGACTTCATATAAGTATTAGATAAACTCTAGTTCAGTACAAACCGAATTGGAATGGTAAACTGTACTGGAACAGGCTTACCACGTTGCTTACCTGGCTTGTAACCTTTAATGGTTTTCACAACTCTTACGGCTTCTTTGTCTAGGAAAGAATCGGCTCCACGCACAACCTTAACGTCTTTAATGTTTCCGCTTTTATCTACAATGTAGCTTACGTAAACAACACCCGTAATTCCGTTTTCTTTTGCAATTGGCGGATACTCAACGTTTTCGGCAATGTACTTAAGCAAGCCTCCGTCTCCTCCCGGGTACGCTGGCATGTCTTCAACAATTGTAAAGAAATCAGGACCAGCCTCTTCTTCTTCTTCAACTACCTCAACCACCTCCATTTCTTGGTCGGCCTCAACATCCATAATCTCAACCTCTTCCTCAATCTCAACATCATCTTCCACAATCTCGATTTCTGGAGCTGGTGGCGGTGGCGGTGGCGGTGGTGGTGGTTTTATCTCTTGCTCAGTAATTGGAATAATCTCTTCTTCAAGATCATCAATCACCAATTTTCCGAGGTCAGATGCTGTTGCATCAAACGTTTTCCATTCAAATGCAGTTAGCACAATTGCTAGCGCAAAAACATAACCTGCAAGCAGAAACAACGAACGTTTCTTTTCCAGATCAACTTCAGGATTCTTCTTAATCTCCATATCTACTTGTTAATGGGTCGGTAAATTTAAAATTATTGAGGCAAACTCAATCATTGCATTTCAGTTAGGTTGATGAAGTCTTGACTCATATTCCACAAATGCTGTATCATTTTGCTCTAATCTTTAAAATAAACCATGCCGCAAAGGCTGCTCCAGCCATGTCTGCTATTAGGTCTAACACATCACCATTACGGCCATCTACCCAATAATATTGGGCTACTTCTAAAAAACCTCCAAGCAAAAAGCACCAAAGAAGATTGTATAAAACCAGCTTTTTACCGCTGCTTGGCAAGCTGAGCGCAATTAGGCCCGCCTCAACACCAAACAAAACGGCATGAATGACTTTATCCATTCCGGGTTTAGCCAGCCATGGAAAACGTGGAATACCGCTTGGTTCAGATAAAAGTCCATAAACGATAAAAGCCGTCCAGAAGACGGCCAGTATCAAATTCAAATAGCGAAATGCGTTCAAGAATTAGCCTCCAACTAGTTCTTTGTATTCGTCCGCAGACATTAATCCATCCACCTGAGAGGCGTCAGACATTTTAATCTTAATCATCCATCCGTCTCCGTAAGGATCTCTGTTTACAGATTCTGGATCTGTATCTAAACCTTCATTCATTTCGGCTACTTCTCCAGAAAGCGGCATAAACAAATCTGAAACAGTTTTAACCGCTTCTACGGTTCCAAAAACCTCGTCAGCATCTAATGTTTCACCTTCGGTTTCAATCTCTACATAAACAATATCGCCAAGCTCGCCTTGCGCATAGTCGGTAATACCAACGGTGGCTGTATCGCCATCAACTTTAATCCATTCGTGTTCTTTGGTGTACTTAAGCTCTGCTGGGATATTCATTTTATGAAGATTAGAATTTAACGTTGGCCAAAAATATGTTTTTCGGCATTCGGTCTATCAATCTGCCAAGGTAAATCTCAAACTTAACCCAGCTGCATGGTTTTCTGTTGGGAAAGAAGAGGAAACAACCGGCTTATTTATGGCGGCATCGTAGAACAGTCTAATATTGAAACGCTGGTTAATTACGTAATCTGCGTTTACTTTAATGCTGATGAGTTTCTGACCAGATGTTGCCTGATTCAAGTCTTCCTCTAGCTTACGAATCATGGTTCGGTTATCTCGCATAGAGAAGTCAATTCTGAAATTCAAATCTGACTTAATCCGCTTTTTGCTCTTTCCAATTCTAATCGGAAATGGAACAGCTTTAAACGTATATCCAGCACCTACAATGTACTCTTCGCTAGTAACTTCTGTAAGCTGATTGTTAGCAAAGTTGAGCGCCAATGTTCTGCTCGTTTTAACCTCAAACTTGGCAGTAAGCGAGTTCTTAAACGTGAAATCTAAACTTACCAACGGACTAAACTGCTCACTTATAGTGATGGTTCCTATTTGCAACCTCGGAACAAAGTTGCTAGAGCTATCCTTGGTATTTGGGAATTCACTTTCTGTTCCATCTGCCAACTGCACACCTGCAAAATTGAGGTTAGTAGTGAAGTTACTTACGCTGTAAGTTGATCTATAAGCATGACCAAGCGTTAGATTCCTAACCAGCTTTTTCATGAACGGAATCTTACCTAATCCATCGTAATTCACTCTCCAGTTAGGTAATGGCACACGTGGGAATGGGCTAGTTGTAATTTTCTCTGGATTAAAAACTCCGTAAGACGCCAAGAATGCCGGAATAAGAACTTCCTGCTGTGTTGGTCCATATCCTTCGGGGTAAGCAGCATTATCCTCATGCGTTCCCAATGCTCCTGGATGTTCGTTTGCTAAGCGTTGTGCAACCGTAAGTCTGTTGTTCTTAAAATCATCAAAAACAGGAGACGAATTATCTTCTCTTGGTCTAATAAATGCGGTCCCCACAGTGATGTAAGACATGCTGAAATTACCTGTGGTTACCGGATTAGAACTTATAGGTTCTTGAAGCACCTCATCCCAACGGAAGAACTCACTTACGCTTTCAGTATAAGTACGCGTTGCGGTAAGGTCAATTCTAAATCCTTTAATCGGTTCTAGCGTGGCTCTCATATTTAAAGAACTAGACTGTGTTTGAACCAGCGGATTACTCTGCAATGTGTCGGTACTTATCCATCCACCTTTCAGAGCCTCTGTTCTAATGTCGTAGCCTGTTGACACATCATCAAAAGCGTTGCTTTGCCATCCAAAAATAAATGGAACAAAGCCAGACATGTTATTCATGCCTTTATCTAATCCTATATAATCTGTCTGCGGATTGTACCCAGGCAATAGTGTTCCGTTGTTCTCAGAATAAGTAACATTCACCGATTTCAGCATCATTAAGAAAGATACCGCTCCCTCTCCCAAAACTTTACCAATGTTAACCTTTGGCTTTTCAGGAATACTGTCTCTATTTTCTCCTTTTCCGCCTTTGCTTGCTTTTGCAGATTTCCCTTTTGCAGCTGCTCTTCTTGCATTTGCAGAACGTCTTCTGTTCTGGTTAATCTTTTTCAAGAACGGAACCTTATTATAAAGCTGCGTAAAGTTGGCGTTACCGTTCAACTGCCAGTTTTGTGAGTTCTGAACTGTGTTCCCGAAAGAACTCTGACTAAATGAACCATCAACCTGACGCTCAAGTGGAGCCGCGTCCCAAGTATAATTACCCGCGTAAGAAGCATTAGCCGTAACCCAACTTAGAATTGGGAATTTGTTAATCGGAAGTGTCCAGTTTATGGTTGTTGTGTGGTTGTATTGCGTGGTTCTACCACCATTCTGAATATTGCTCCAGATAGAATCTCGTACATGTTCCCAGTTGTCAAACTTTCTATCTACTGGGCCTTCTGGCTCATCTACCCTACCAAAGTTAAAGGCATCGAACTGAATTTTTATCGCCTTAGTTAAGTCGTATTTGAAATGATAAGACCTGTTCCACAAGAATGATTTCTGGAAAGTTGAATCAATTTTAATACCCTCGTAACCCGTTGTATTTCTAAGCTGCTGCTCAGTGTATCTCCTGTCCATATCGGTTCTAAAACCAAGTCTGCCAGGCACATAATTAAAGTTGAAGTCTTTAATAGGCTTCCACCATCCAGACCGAAGCATGCCTCTAGACCATTTCTTATAACGCTCTTTCCGCTTAGCGTACTTCTCTAATTTATCCTCCGCCTCGGCAAGTTCTTGCCCTTTAACTTTTGCTCTTTTCAGACTATCAACAACTGCCTTTTGTTCTTTATGCCTTGTTTGCTGCTTCTCCTTGGTAGCATCAACAGCTTTGTTAATCAGCTTTAGTTTGGCAAACGGACGCACATTTTTCCCCTTCGGCTTATAATCGTAATTCATGCCTCCACGGTACGTACGCGTTTCCTTGTAACGCGTGCTTATATCTCGCATGTAATCTTGATTATAAGCGTAATTAAAGCCGAAGTTGGCAGGGTCCCAAGGCATTGGTTTCTTGCTCTTAATTCCCACTTTAATGTCTGTAAAGTTCATGCTCCTCCGCTTATTATAGCTTTCGGCATTTCTCCTTAAAGTATCTCTTGCGCCTTCTGTTTCTAAATTAGATAGAGAGGCCGCCATGGTAATGTCTGGGTCTAGCGGGTTGAATTCTGGTGTGCCGAATGTTTCTCCATAGCTGAGGTACATAGGCACGTTTATAGACCACTTTTTAGGGAAGAACATTCCAAGTTTAAACTGCGCAGAAAGGTCATAGTTTGCTATGCTTTCTCTGCTTCTCTCACTTGGCTTACTATCAAAAGCGCCAAAACCAAACTTGGTGTAATCTGCTGCTCCATTAAGCGTTGCAAAATCTGCCAGCTTCACATTTACCTGCCCTGTTGTTGCCCAGCCTCCTTTGTTATCAAAATCGGTTAAGCGTAGCTCATTTACCCAAACCTCCACGCACTTAGCAAGACCATCGTCTCCATCATTTGCGTTTTGTTTTTTCGGGTTTCTAACCCCAATCATCATAGACTTAATGTTGGCAAGGTTTGGATTACCCTTAATGGTTATGGTATTCCTAGGGCCGTGCTCAGAAACATACCGCTTAGTAATAGATACTTCTGGGTCAATAATCAAATCGCGGTTTCGCTGCTGCTTAACACTTGTAAGCTCGCTAAACTCTAAATCAATGTTGTTCAGAACTGGCCAAACATCAAACCTATCGTCAGAAACATCCGAGCTATAATTTCCAGCTTGAGTTACAACCAACGGCACCTCGTACTCATAATAGTTGTTGTCAAAATCGGTTCCGAGACGTAGGAAAACGGTTACGTCATCATCATTAAGTATCTCTGGGTCCACGGCTTCTGCATGGACAAACATTTTCAGCTTTTTGTACGAGCGAATATCAAACGTGGTGTTTTTGAAAGCGGCCCGTGCGTCTCCATCTGCCAAATCGCACGCTTTAAGTAAAAGTGCTTGCTCGTTTAGCTGCCTTAACTGGGTGTTGCTTGATGGTGTTTGCTGGCGCTCAATTCCTGGAGGCAAGATGTAGTTAATTGGGTCTTTCTGCCCGTTTTCCTCAACATTTACTACAGAAATATCAAATGGAGAATCGTCTCCTGGGTTTCCCCATAAATTTTCTCCCGGCTCCTCTAAAGAAAACAAGTAGCGTCTCCACTCACCACGAACCAATTCTAGTCTAGCAAAACGCGTCACAATCGAATCCTCAAACCCTTTGAAGAACATTCGCATAAAACGGATAGACCTAAAATCCTGAATGTTACCTACAATTCTGTCTGGGTCTCTAACAGGAATCTTAAACTGATACCATTTTACGTCAATGCCCTGTCCGTCTTCCGTAACACCCTGACCAACAACTTCGTTTGTAATGTAGTTCTGACCAACCACCAAGTCTTCCTTTCTCAAACTTACCTGGTACTGAAAATAGTTCTCAGACTTGTTCATGGTAAAGTCTCTGTTGATGTCCTCAACATCTGGAATGGTGGTAGAAGAAGCTTGGAAAGATGTTCCAGATTGGTCTGCCGTTGGCGAGTTATTCTCTGGCCCGTTAAAGTATTTGTAACGCTCTAAAACAGATGCTTCTTGCGAATCCCACTCATCTCTACGGTAGTACAAGAAGTTATCTGAAGATATATCTGCTGTAAGCTCATCATATGCAGCTTGTGTAAGCTGACCGCCAGCAAGCATGTTATCTAGATTTTCAACGTAGTTAGAGAACTCGGCTGTATCATGAAACATAAGCTCCTGCTCATCATTCATACCATCAAAACCAATATCCTGAAATGGCCTAGATGTTGGGTCATTATCAAACACATTAATAATGTTCTGTACATCAGAAACAATAGCCTGATTGGTTGAAGAAAACGGGTTATCGTTGGTTGGTGTAGGCAGTCCGTTTTCAAACGACTTTTGCCCATCTCTCAAAATATCTTCCGATACATTTCCAAGGTTGAAGTACAAGTCTCCACCAGTATGCGAGTTACCGACATCCTCATGGAAAGGGTCCATCATCCAGAACTGAATAAACTCAATGTTGTTCGACTCAAAATCGCTGGTTGTAATTGGTCGCATTAAACCACCCCAACGAGATTCTGGGTCTTTTAAAGAACCATCCGGCTCTAAACCAGCAGCTACGTTTTGACCACTTGGTGTTTCTCCCGTTGCATCATAGTTATACGGTCCTTTTTCCTTCGGATAAAAAGCCACATCAAACATTGGAAGGTTTGTTTGTTGGTTGGCAATTTGCGATTGTTTGTTCGGGAAAATCTCCTGTTCTAGTACCTCTCTAGAGTAAGACAGAGACCTGTCTGCAGAACTTAGGTGACTTGGTGTAAGATTGTTGTTGCGGTAAAAAAGCGGGTCAATTATATACCAAGCCAAACGCGCTCGGTTCATACCATTACCAATATCGTTGCTTAAAAGACCCTCAGGAAACATGTCGTTCTCGGTTTGTCCTTGCGGTGTACTGGCAAGCACCCAAGACTGGCGGCTTTTTAAGTCTATGAAGTTTACACTTCCTTCAAAATCATCTATGTATGCAATTCCTCCTTTGGTAATTGCCCTGGCATTCCCTGGAATTAAATGAGCAAACTCACCAGAAACCGAAACAGAAGAAACCTCCTTGGTATTAATTAGCGGAATGTAATCTACCAACTTAGTCAGAAGTCGAGACTCTCTGCGGTAATTACCATTTATACCCCAAATAGTGTTGTTAATAGGCTCATCGCCCATGTTAACTTTTTGGGTAAGCGGGCGCTCACTAAGGTTCAGAACCGTAGCACCAAACGCTAAATCATCGCTAACCACATAATCTAAATGAACACCGCCCAGTGTTTTCTGCTGTATGCTGAATAAAGAATTACTCTCATACGTAGCCGTTACTTTTTGCCCAGACTCAATAATGGCTTCGTTAATGATTTTCACACGGCCAAGTGTGTAATCAACGGTGTAATCTTGGTTTTCAACCAGAGTTTGGCTACCAGCGGTAACTCTTACACTTCCTTGCGGGATGTTGAGGCCGCCCAAATTAATCTCCGAACCACCTTCTCCTTTATATGTACCAGCAAGAATAAATCGGTTTAACTCAGGAAAGTTAAGAGCCGCTTGTTTTGTGGAATCATAAAGCTGCGGGTAGGCATATTTATCAGCAATCTCCTGTTCTGCAGGAAGCGCAAATCGGCTTTCCAAGTAGGCACCAAACGGTTCCTTTACAGGAAAGTAAATACGTCCGTTTTGGCTGTTGATGGTTATGCCCTCAACATAATCGAAGAAACCATCAGCGTAAGGGTCGTTGTTGTTGTTGAGTTGGTCTAGGTTAAGTGTTTTCAGTAAAATCTGACCATTAATCGCGCCCTCAGTAATGTAGTTTGTTCTTGTTCCTGCCTCAATGTTATCGTAAATCACATCTAGCCTAAAGTCTTCTCTAGCCACTTGGTAGGCCCCAATGTTATACACGTTTTTCATCATCAAATCCCACATGGGTAGTCTAGGATTTGTAACCGTACTCTTCAGCAATTTCACGTACAACGCATCTTCTCCGGTTATACCATCTGTTGAGAATTCCCCAACCTGATAAACCTGACCCGCATAAGTATATTGGAAAGCCACACCCAACACTTCGTTTGGCTGCATCTCTCTGTTTAACGAGATATAACCCAACTGGCGGTTAAGCCTATACTCGTTTGAACTCAATGAAGTAGCAAACTCAAGGGCTTCGTAATCTTGCGAATTGATGAAGTTGCCTGAGATTAACGGAGCAAAAACGTTCTCTACATTATCCGTGTTTCTTGCTCCTATGTAGCTAGAGGTTATTTGCTGATAAAGATTGTTGGCATTGTTGTTTGGCAAGTTTTGATTTCCAGAACCTGGACCAATAAACGAGTTGTTGTACGTATTGGCAGTTGGCTCTCCAAGGTCCATGAAACTCACAATGTTTCGTTGACCTCCATCTGTTTGCGCACTCGTGTTAGTTACCCAAACCTCAATTCTTGTAATGTTAATTGGAGATTTAACAAGCGGCAAGTCCTCTAACCATGTATCGTAACCATCTCTAAAAAACTGAGAAAGGAAGAAGTGACGGTTGCTTTCGTATTCATCAGCCTTAACCTCAAACTCGGTAACCTGCGCACCACCCTGCGTTTCTACAGAGTTGCTTTCACTCTTTTGCTGAGAGAAAATTCCTGTAACAGTTAATCGACCAAACTGCAGCTTGGTTTTAACCCCAAACAAGTTTTGGCTACCAGAAATTAACGACCCAGTTAACGGCAACGAAACGTTACCCGCTTCAATGCTTCGCAAAATTCCATCATCATCGCAAGCCTCCCACTTCAGCTTCATTTCATTCTCAAAATCGAAGGTTGCATCGGTGTTGTAGTTAACACCCAACGTCATAGCATCGCCAATTTTTCCTGTAACGTTTAACTGAATGCTTTGGTCAAAATTGAACGTGGCGTTGGTTTGCTGATTTTCTGGTAATGCCGGATTATCAATCTTAGAAACGTTCACCCCAAAAATTAATTCTGCAGAACCCTGCGGACGAATCTCTACCGTGCTACCGCAGAAAATGGTCTCAAACAGCTTACTCTTAATGTTAAGCTTTGGAATAAGTGGTTTCCGCTGGTTTTCAGACTGAGTAGCCGCCTTTTCTCTCCAATAATCTCTTACCGCTTGGTTGGCGTTGTACTCCTGAAACTCATCAAAAGACATATATGTTGGCGGACGGTAGTTAATGTCATCACCAACGGTTTGCTCAATATCGTACTCATCCGTTTCCGGATTGTATTCAATCTGCGTTTCAACGTTAGATGGGTCGCTTAGGTAAAGCCCATTATTATTCCCTGTAGGAGTTGGGTCGTAACTATCCTGAAGCGGGTAAGGCAAAGAATCTGTTGGTGGCGGAGTATCTAACTGAAATTCCAGTAAATCTGCACTCCAAGGCTCAGCCCTTTCCCTAACCATAGATGCATCTGAAACTGCCGCGCTGGTAAGCGCTACCATAACGGCAACTGCAACAAATGTTCTATTTAGAATCTTCAGCATTGGGGAGCTACATCAACCTCAGAAACTGCTTAACGCATGTTTCACTATTTCTTCGACTTCGAGGTCGGAACCGTGTTTTTTCAAAACTTTATTTATCGACTTTTCGGCTGCGTTTTTAGCAAAGCCTAGGGTAACAAGGGCGGTTAACGCCTCTTCCTTCTGTTTATTTTGTGGCAGTCCAAGCGCCAATTCGCCTACGTCCATTTTGCCCATCTTATCGCGCAAGTCAACTATTATTCGTTCGGCTGTTTTAGGCCCAACTCCTTTAATAGATTTTAGCGTGGCTACATCTCCGTTTACAATGGTGGTTTTAACGCCAGAAGGGTCTAAACCAGAAAGCACAGCAAGCGCAGTATTTCCACCAACGCCAGAAACAGAAACCAAAGAGCGGAACAATTCGCGCTCTTCCTTGTTAAAGAAACCGAACAGTACGTGTGCATCTTCCCGTATTGCCAAATGCGTAAACAAACGGCAGGTGCCTTTATCTGGCAATTGGGCGTAAGTGTTTAGGGATATCGAAAGCACGTATCCTATTCCACCACAATCAATGACAGCACTTGCAGGCGTCTTTTCTTCCAAGACACCGTGTAGGTGTGTTATCATACTTTAATTACTTCAGTTCAGGTAGAGTAGAATCGATATACCGTGCTTTACGTTCGAAAAAGGTTCGCAAAAGTAAAAATTTTCTAACGAAGGTTTTCCCTTACGCCAAGTACACCGCTAGAGTTTCGACAAAGTGCTTGCTTTAACGCTGAATTAACAACCGTTTTGTACCAATTGCCCCGTTCTCAAATTCAGCTTTAATCAGGTACAAGCCGTTGGGAAGGTCGGCTACCCCAATTTCTTTTCTCCAAGATTCCGATTTAATGAGTTGACCCGCTGCCGTATAAAATGAGATAGAAATAGCTTTATGTATTCCATTGTGTGAAATACTAATTGAGGTGCTAGCTGGGTTCGGGTAAAGATTCAATTTTACCTTCCCTTCCTCAAAATCATTGGTTCCCAAATAGATGGAATCAGGAATAACAGAAACATCATCAATAAAATAGCCTGCTTCATCCCAATAACCCTCTGGTTGATTAACTAAACTCCCACCATTAGGTACTGAAATGGTGTCTGTATTACTGTCATTATTAAAGTTACCTATGGCCAGATACCGCTCTCCGCCTTCAGCAACAAAGCTTCCTGACACTTTTATCCAACGGATTTTATCATCCAAAAAAGCGAGGTCCGAATATGAAACCTGAGGAGTCAGCGCTAAGAAGGCGCTTAACCCTGCTTGATGAGGCACTGGGGACAAATGTAAACCCATGTTTCGCACAGCATATTTATGACTATCCTGTAAGCTAACGTGGAATTCTACCCTGTAACTCGTGCCGACATATAACGGCTCTATGAGTTCAGTACCAAGAAACTCTCGACCATTGGTAATGAGCGGAGTATAACAGGCAAACTGTCCATAGGCCATCCCCGTTTTGGCGTACCCCCCCCTCTATTTACGGGTATACCAAACTCTTCAGTTCCACACTCATGAAAATAATCACAAGTACCATTCATGCTCTCCCATCCAATGGCTTCATCAATTTGTCCTGAACCCATAGGGCAATTATTAAAGTCTTCGAAACTAGGATTTGGAACAAGGTTCTGAGTGCTTGCTGTAAAGCAAATGCCCAGAACCATAAGAACCGTTGTTAATCCAACCCTACTGAGAATTTTCCTATCCATTCTGGAGAACCATTTACATCTATCCTATAAAGGTACAAGCCAGAAGAGACATCCATTTCTAGCTCATTAGTGCCGCTGCTTAACCCAGCAGAATACACTTTCTGGCCAGATATGGTCCAAACATCAAGAGTAGCTTGTTCGTCTGCAAACAAACTCAAGGCAACACTGAATGCTCCAGAATTAGGATTCGGATATAAACTAAATTCTCTTTCTGCAGCCTCAACACCACCAGCATCCAAATAAACAGAGTCGGGAATAACCGATACAGCATCAACATAGTAATATGACACTTTCCAAAAATCTGGATTACTTATTGGTAAAACTCCACCATGTTCTAGTAAAAGAGTGTCGATTTGAGAATCATCGTCATAATTGCCGATTGTAAGGAACCTTTCATTTCCTTCTGCAACAAATTCGCCACCTATTCTTTCCCACCCCTGTTTTTCGGTTATGTAATCGAGATCCTCGTACATAATTTGGTGCTGTGAATTTAAGAGGTCTGAAACATTACTTTCTGGAGAATTAGACGTAAACAGCGCCCCAATGTTTCGACAAGCGTATCTGGCGCTATCCATAAGAGAAACGTAAAAGTCTACCCGATACTTCACCCCTTGGCTAAGTGTTGTCAACAGTTCAACAGAAATAAACTCCCGTTTTAAACCTAAATGAGAGTAGGTGTAAAGTCCAATGTACCCTTCCCCATCCACTGGATTCTCCCCCCCCCCAAAACTTGTCGGAACCGCCATGCTCGTTGAGTAACATGGATGGTACTCATCTGGAGTTGAGTATGTCGCAAACCAAGGTGTAAAGCTTGGTGGAGATACTGTACCGGGCTGGCACGGTTGGGAATAATTAAAACTTCCGTTAGGAACAAGATTCTGGGCATCTGCAACAGTGCAGATACTCAGAATCATTGTAATTCCAATCAATCGGAGAGTACAGAGATTTTTCCTGACCATTTACCACTGCCGTTTACTGTTGCATTGTAAAGGTACAGACCATCAGCAACATTTAATTCCAGGCGGTTCTCTCCACTTTCAAGCGCAACGGTCTGCACATGTTGGCCGCTAACACTCCAGATATGGATCTCCGCAATGTCCTCTTCTCCCATATCCATCCAAACACTGAAGTCTCCTGAGTTGGGATTAGGATACAGTCTGAACGTTCGATCTACCAAGTCGTCTTCCTTAGTTTCTTCAACCCCTCTTCGTTGACTTGAGCTCTGCGGTGCTTTCTCGCAATCATGAATAGCGGTGTAAAGCAGCGTATCGTTACCAGAAAGTAAGGTACGAGCCATGTACACCCCCCGCTCGCCAAATACACCTCCAGAGTTTCGACAAAGCGCTTGTCTTCATATCGGTTAAGCGATAGAAATCAACGCTAGGCGTGATGGCCTGAAAGAAATGCGGGCGGGCGCTAGCCAGTGGGCAGATAGCTTATTTCTTTCTTGACTTTTTTGGTTCTTTTTTCGTCAAGGAAAAAACGAACGTAATTGAAATGAACATTTTACCGCTGCACAATCACCCGTTTTGTACCAATTGCCCCGTTCTCAAATTCTAGCTTGAGAATGTAAACTCCTGCGGGAATATCTGTAACGTCAAGCTCCAATTTCCAAGGTTCTGTTTTTACAAGCTTGCCTTCTATAGAATAAACAGAAACCGTTTGGGGCTGAAGGCTTCCTTTAGATGTGATTTGAAGGCTTGAGTTGGTTGGATTTGGATAAACCTCCAAATGCGCACTCTGAGCGGAGCCGAAGGGTAAATCATCAACTCCCAAATAGTTCATGCTATCTACATGGCTTAACCATACATCGTCAATGTAGTATCCTGATACAAACCAATCATATTCTGGACCAACACCACCACCAATAAACTCTATCTCGCTGTCTTCATCCGTTCTAAAATTACCAAGGTGTATATATCGCTCACCTCCCAATGCGGTAAACGTACCACTTACCTTCACCCATTCTGTTTTACTGGTAAGTGGGTTAGCAGAAGTGTTCTCTACATACACATTACAACCTGGCCAGCATAAAAGCTCTCCAAACTCACCTGTATCAACATCCGTAAACGTTACACCTAAGTTGTGAGTAGCATACTCCATACTATCTCTCTGGCTCACGTAGAACTCCACGTAGTAGATTTCACCTGCAACCAATCCGTAGTCCAAGGTACATTTAATGAATTCTCGAGCATCAACAAAAGACGGATGGTTAACATAAGTTGAAAAACCGGCATAACCTTCTCCCTCGCGTGGAGTTTGCGTGCCACCTAAATTTTCTGGAACGGAGTAACCAAAATCGCCACACGTATTGTACAAGTCCGGACTGTTAGCAGATGACCTCCAAGGAGGAGCCCTAAAAATCTGCGCCCCTCCGCTTGGGCAGGATGTTATTTCCTCAAACCCTCCGTTGGGAACAATATTCTGAGCCTCCAATTGGAGACTAATACCACAACAAACAAGGCTAAAGAAAACGTACAGTATTTTCACGTTGTGAAGAAACAAATAACAATCTTAAGTGGTGCAGGTATTAGCGCAGAAAGCGGCATTAGTACGTTTAGAGATTCAGACGGACTTTGGGAGAACCACAGAATAGAAGATGTGGCAACACCACAAGCTTGGGCGCGCAACCCAGAGTTGGTACAGGAGTTTTACAACCTCCGCAGAAAACAACTTTTAGAGGTAGAGCCAAATGCCGCACATATTGCCATTACTGCGCTTCAAGAAAAATTTAACGTGCAGGTTATAACCCAAAATGTAGATGATTTACATGAGCGAGCAGGCAACACCAATGTGCTACATCTGCACGGGCAATTAAAGCAAGTAAGAAGTACGGGGCATCCATTTAAGGTATATGATTTAGATAGCCTATCTCGCAACAGCGGGAGCTGGGAGTTGCTTATGGGAGATAAATGTGAAGGTGGGTTTCAGCTTCGTCCACACATCGTTTGGTTTGGAGAAGACGTTCCTAATTTACCTGTAGCAGCACAAATTGTTTCAGAGGCCGATGCCGTAATAATTGTGGGTACTTCGCTTAATGTTTATCCAGCGGCAAGCTTATATCAGTATGCAAAACCCAACTGCCCCATTTGGATTATTGACCCCAAAGCCAACGAGCTTCAATACCCAGAAACCATAACTCCTATAAATGAAAAAGCCGGAGCAGCAATGCCCCGGCTTGTTCA
>JBMYXX010000028.1:0-18435 GCA_049608805.1 Flavobacteriales bacterium
TGAGAATGAACTTCTCTAATGTTACCCTTGATGATTTTCTTGATGTGCTGTATCGCGGTTTCGTAGTCGTCTTCCGTTTGTTTATCGATGCACGGCCCTTTGCAATTACCAATGTGATATTCTAAGCAAACTTTAAATTTTTCTGCCTTAATATTCTCCTGTGTGAGTTTGAGATTACAGGTTCTGAGCGGGTAAAGTTGCCGCACTAAATCAAGCAAAGTGTGCATCATTTTTACGTTGGCGTATGGGCCAAAGTAAAGGGAGCCATCGCGCACAATTCTTCGTGTTGGAAATATCCGTGGGTAAGGTTCTTTCTTAATGCAAATCCAAGGGAAAGTTTTGTCGTCCTTAAGTAGCACATTGTACTTAGGCTGATGTTGCTTTATCAGGTTGTTCTCAAGTAAAAGTGCATCCAATTCAGACTCTACCACAATGAATTTGATGTCAACTATTTTCCGAACCAATAAGGCTGTTTTTCGACTATCGTATTTGTCTTTTGTGAAGTAAGAGGAAACTCGCTTCTTCAGATTTTTGGCCTTTCCGACATATAGAATTGTGCCTTCGGAATTGAAGTATTGATAAACCCCCGGGTTCTCCGGAATGGTCTTCAAAATGGTCTTGATATTCTCTGGGGCCTCCTTGACGCTCACTTTACAAATATAACTTCGCCTATTGCGTATCTTTGGTTTGTACTAATTCTAAAACATGAAAAAACTTATACCCTTTTTTGTTCTCGGAACAGTAGCTTCTGCAAGTGCGCAGGTGGTTGTTGACCAAGCTGATTTTGCCACAATCGGTACTGTAATCACATTTGGTGATGATGAGGACGTCACAAACCTCACATTAGATATGGGCACAACTGGTGGAGGTCAGACGTTTGACTTTTCAAACCTAGAAACAGATGGTTTAACCAACATTGAGTTTTATGACCCTACTACTGTTACAGGAGGCCCAGACTTTCCTAGTGCCGATATGGCCGTGGATCAGATAGGTGGCATTTTTGCTTTTGCAGAAGTTGCTGCAAGCGAAGTGAATATTATTGGTCTTGGAGGTGATTTTGGTGGTCAATTGGGAAGTCCAATTCCAATTGTTGTTTCCTTAGAAGCACAAGATCCTTGGACTTTGTTTGAATTCCCAGCATCAATTGCTTCTCCAATTCTTACCGACACAGCTCTTTTTGAGGGCAAGTTTGATTCTGATGGGCTTGTGCCTGCTCCGTTCAACTTGTTGTGGGACCCAGATTCTGTACACGTAAAAAGAACCGTTCATTACAGGGCAGAAATAGATGCTGATGGAACATTGATTGAACCTACTGGCGGGAGTCATAACGTAATTAGAATGAATGTGATTGAGACCAATATTGACACCATTTGGGGTTGGACTTCTTCTGGAGGTTGGGAACGACCACCAGCCTTAGTTGAAGGACAGATTGGCGTACCGAGCAATGAGACAGTTTTTAGAATGCGATACATCAGTAAGGAATTAGGTTACTACGTAGCCGATATCACGTTAGATGGTTCTGGGGCACCAGTTTCGGCTACGTTCGTTTCAAACGCGGCTCAATGCTGTACTGGAATAGAAGAAGTAGTTGCGGCTGGTCAGAATGTTCTGTATCCAAATCCAACTTCTGATAATATTAGGATTAGGACTGGTGGAGACATTTACCAACTAAACATTATGGATGTGAGCGGGAAACTATTGCAAACAGAACGTTTAACGGTTGATGGACAAACGGTGGAGTTAAGCGGTTTGAGCAACGGACTGTACGTTTACCAAATGCTGGATGAAGCAGGTAAAGTAGCGCATACTGGTCGCTTGAGTGTGATTAAGTAATTACTCTCGCTAAGGCGTAAAGACGCCAAGAAATTGAAAGGGGCAATCGAATTTCGATTGCCCCTTTTTTCATTTGAAAGTTTTGTCACCCTGACGAAGGAAGAGTCTCTTTATTGATTGCTAGCTACTAAACAAACCTCGAATCGGTTTCCATTACGTGCCCACAATTGTTACAAGTTCTGTTTTCTTCGGAGCCGTAAAATTCTCGGAAGCGAGGGAGAAAATCCTTTTCAATATTCTTCAACGGAAACTTGTATTCAAGCAGTTTGTGGTTGCAGTTATCGCAGAACCACATCAAACCATCCGTCATATCAGTTCCAATTCTCACACGTTCTATAACCAAGCCAACAGAACCCTCGCTTCTCATGGGAGAGTGCGGAACTTTAGCTGGGAGCAGGAACATTTCTCCTTCTTTAATCGGAATATCAACCGCCTTTCCGTCTTCTTGTATTCTCACATTAATGTCACCCTCCAACTGGTAAAAAAGCTCTTCAGATTCATTGTAGTGATAATCCTTTCTGGCGTTTGGCCCTCCTACAATCATTACTATGTAATCGCCAGCTTCTACATAAAGATTCTTGTTGCCAACAGGCGGCTTTAGAATGTCTCTGTTTTCTTCAATCCACTTGGTAAGATTAAACGGTCTTTTTATGGCCATAATGGTAATTTTCCTTTCCGTCAAAGTAAGGAAATTCGAGTAGTTTTGACCAAAGCCTAGTCATGAAAATAGACCTTACAGGAAAGCGAGCAATGGTGTGCGGTAGCACCGCAGGAATAGGAAAAGCGGTTGCCATTCAGTTGGCAGAAGCCGGTGCAACGGTTACGTTGGTTGCCAGAAACGAAGAGAAGTTAAAAGCTGTTGCGGCTGAGCTAAATTCCGATGCCGGACAAACACATGGCTATTTGGTTGCAGATTTTAGCAAGCCAGAAGCGCTGAAAATTGTGGTTGAAAACCACATGGCCTCGGCCAATCCCTATCATGTTTTGCTAAATAATACTGGAGGACCACCGGGAGGAAAAGCTAATGAAGCAGGTTTAGACGAGTTTGAGAAAGCTTTTCGCTCTCATCTTATGTGCAACCATGTCATGGTTCAGGCTTTGGTTGATGGAATGAAAGCGGAAAAATATGGCCGCATCATCAACATAATCTCCACATCGGTTAAAATTCCACTGAACGGATTAGGTGTTTCTAATACCATTCGCGGTGCGGTTGCCAACTGGAGTAAAACACTGGCAAACGAGCTTGGAGAATTTGGTATTACGGTGAATAACGTGCTGCCAGGTGCAACGGAAACCGAGCGGCTTTCGAGCATTATTTCAAATAAAGCCACGAAAACAGGAAAATCGGAAGCTGAAGTTTCTGATGCCATGCGAGCTCAAGTTCCCGCAGGAAGATTTGCCCAACCATGGGAAGTAGCCGCTGCTGCTACGTTTTTAGCGTCTCCTTTGGCAGGTTATATCAATGGAATAAATGTTCCTGTTGATGGTGGTAGAACGGGGAGTTTGTAGTAGTTCGCTACTCAAGAATCTCATACTTGGTTATGCCGTTTATTTCTTCCATAACCTTCAAGTTGTAGTGCTCCTTTAGGTAGGATTTTACATCTGTTTGGTAAACTAAAACCAAATCTCGTTCATTCAATTCTCGTTTGTCTTTTTTTGCAAGAGAAATTCCTTGGCTTTTTAAAACGTTTATGTAGAAAATGTTGTGTGCGTCATAGCCATTATGAACCAAGTAAAAGTCATCTAGCCTTGTGTCTTTTTGTGCTGTTGCTTGACGCAAATAATTGGCCATGGAGTACCGCTCGGTGTCCCATGCTTTTTCCTTCGAATTAAGAACTCGGTTTACGGTCCATCGGTAAGGCTGATAGAAAGCAGCAATCAGAAATACGTACGGAAGAAAATTCCACCTGAGTATTCGATTGATTTTCTCAGAGTCTTTTAGCAGCTTGAAAATGGAAAGCACTGTAATTCCTGCTAGAATAGCCATAAACGGATACATCGGAATTGGGTACCAAATGAGTTTAGTTTGTGCGCTGGAAATAACCACAGAGAAACAGATTATCATTAAGACAGAAAACAGCGTTAAGTTTTTTATGAGTTTGCTAGGACTAAACATCCCAATAAGAGCTCCTAAAAAAGTCCAAACCACCCATGGTTTAAGAAGATGAGTAGCAAGTTGTTTGTAGTAGAACCAAAACGATTCTCCATGCTGTTCTTGGGTTTCAAGAAAACGACCGCCCAACTCATTTTCGCTAATTGTTTTCAAGTACCCCGGACTATGAAATTCCCTGAGCACGTAATACCCTAGGGCTACAGAAACAAAGCCAATTAACCCTAAATAAAGCTGTGGTTTCTTTAAGGTGGTAAGCAACTGTCTTTTAGCCACTATGTAAATGCCCAAGGCCGGTAAAAACAGTAGCCCGGCAACGCCTTTTGTTAATACTGCCAGGGCGGTGAAGAGGAAAAATAAGAGTAAGAATTTGTTTCCTTTTCGCTCGGTGTAGAGAAAGAAACTGAGCCCAGAAATGGTTGTAAAAAGTGTAAGTAAGGCGTCATAGTCGCCTGTGCGGGTTGAATGATTTTCTACATAGCCATTTATGGTTATTAGAGCGAGCATTACAATTGCACCAAACCAAGAGCTACGAATATGTAGGATGGAAAAAAAGAGTAATGTAATGCAGGTTAGAAAAGCTGCAATTGCTGAAGGAAGTCGTACAGCCCATTCGTTTTGACCAATGACTTTCATCAAAGCTGACTGACACCAAATAAGCAACGGAGGTTTGGTTGCCCACATATCTGGGGTGCCTTCGAAATGCGGCTCTAGCCAATCACTATTTCGAAGCATTTCTTGCGCATTAACTGCAGCCCTTGCCTCATCGTAAATCCGCACGGGTAGCGCATCTAACTGCCAGAAAAGCGGAAAGGCAATTAAGCTTAGTAAAACGAGATACTTGGAGTAAGAAAGGAGTTGTTCAGCCATTCTTCCGAATGCGAACGAAACTACGGATTCTCACTAGCAGATTTAATCCTTAGCCAAAAGCTTAAACCCTTTTCCGTGTACGTTTACCAACTCAACCTCAGGGTCTGGAGCAAGGTATTTTCTCAGTTTAGCTATGTAAACGTCCATGCTGCGCGAGTTGAAATAGTTATCGTCTCCCCAAATTTTGTTGAGCGCGTAGTTTCTATCCAAAACATCGTAGCGGTTTTCGCAAAGCATGTTTAGCAAGTCGGCCTCCTTGGTTGTAAGACGCTTTTCTTCTCCGTTTATGGCCAGAATTTGCCTATCGTAATCGAAGGTGAAATTGCCCACAACAAGCGCTTCTTTCTTTTTAGATTTTCCAGATTCTGGAAGCGTTCTTCTCAGAACCGCTTGCATTCGCATGAGCAATTCATCCATGCTAAATGGCTTGGTAATGTAATCGTCTGCGCCAGCGCCAAAACCTTTCATTTTATCATCCTTCATGCTTTTTGCGGTAAGAAAAATGATAGGAACTTTCTTGTCTGTCTGGCGGATTTCCTCGGCTAGGGTAAAGCCATCTTTCACAGGCATCATCACATCCAGAATGCACATGTCGTATCCGCCTTGCGAGAATTTTTCGTAGCCAATTTTTCCGTTTTCAGCTAAAGTGGTTTCATAGCCCTTTGCGTTTAAATATTCGCGTAGAAGCATGCCAAGATTCGGGTCGTCTTCTGTCAGTAGTACTTTAATTTTTTCGGTGCTCATGCTTCTGTGTATTTATGGGGGATGAGTATTTCAAATCGGCTGCCTTTGTTAGGCTCACTTTTCACTTTAATCCAGCCGTTGTGTTTGTCAACAATGGCTTTTACGTAGCTCAATCCAAGTCCAAAACCCTTCACATTATGAATGTTTCCAGTAGGAACTCGGTATAATTTCTCGAAGATTTTCTTCTGGTTTTCCTTGCTAATCCCGATGCCGTTGTCCTCAACAAAAACTACAATTCCTTGCTGCTCGTTTCTGGTTCCAACCTTAATTACAGGAATTTTGTCGGTGTATTTCAAGGCATTGTCAACAAGGTTGAAAACCACGTTTGTCAAGTGAATTTTATCAGCTTCAATCAGCGTGTTGGTTGCTTTTAAATCGGTAATAAACTGGCCTCCACGCTGCTCTAATTGAATCTTCATGTTTTGCAACACCTGATCAACTAAACCATGCGCGTCTATGTCAATTATTTTGAGCTTCAATTCGCCCTTATCCATAACCGCAGTTCTGAGCACGTTTTCAACCACCATTGCAAGACGTTTATTCTCGTCTGCAATAACGTTGATGTAGTTCTCTACAATCCCTTCTTTGCTTTTAATGTCTGGGTCGCCAAGAGCTTGACAAGCCAACGAAATAGTTGAGATTGGCGTCTTCAACTCGTGCGTCATATTATTGATGAAATCGTTCTTGATTTCGGACACTTTTTTCTGCCTGATGATGGTAGAAACAGTAAAGGAGAAAGAGAAAATAATTACCAAAAGAAACATGGCAGAAATGGTAAGTAAAAGCCACATGGTTCTTAGCAAATACTTATTCTGATTTGGAAAGAAAATGGACAAAAACTTCGGCTGGCTAAACACGTTCCCTGGAGTAAGGTTTACGCGATGGTGCGAGGCTAGAATGCCCTCGTACTCTTGCTCTTCTGCATCAAGGTAAAAAGCGTTCATAAACGGGTCGAAAATGCCGTAAGCATAGTCGGCTCCAATTCCTTTGTTTTTGAGTTGAACTTTTAGGATTGAATCCAACGCCAAGGTGTCAATATCATCAGATTTATCGTACAAATCGGCAGTTACAATTTCCTCAAAAATCTCGTTCACCATATCGGCACGTTTCTCTAACCAAGCCAGATTCATCATTTGCACCTGCTTCAGAGAATCCACGTACCATTCGTATTCGTCTGTTGTTTCAGGAATTGTTGGCTTCCGAATTGGGCCGTAGTTGGGCGATTCGAATTTTTGTTCGCGGCTACGCTTAACCATGTAGCCGCTAGAATCGACCAAGAACTCTTCGTAAACACTAATCTCAAAAGTGGCTTGTTGGTCGCCAAAAACCACACGCAATTGGTCTGGTTGTTTCTCGGGATACAACCAACCCACGGCATCGCTTGGCAGGCCGCTGTCATTGTCGGATGAAAGGTCTAACCCAAACGGATCGCTCTTAGATTGTTGAATGTGAACTAAACTATCTCTGGTTTTTCCGATGGCTCTATTAATGGAATCCATCTGAAAAATGAGCCTTCTGCGCTTTTCTCTAAGGTCGAGCTGAAGCGCCAAACTTTGAGAAGTTTTGAGCTTTTCGTACTGGTAAACAACATCTGTAAGCGCCTCATTTACAGAAGAATGGAAAGTTTGTTCGCGCAGTTTAACCGCGTTATTTATCCAATAAACTTGGATACCGATTAGCCCGACCAGCGCAACGGTCATTAAAATAATAGTGGCTTTTATCGTATTCTTTCCCAACACTTCAAAAGTACGTTGCAAGCTTGCGTCTATTGGGTGCTTAACACTTTTTAACGATGCCTATTTTTACCGCAAATGAGCAAAATGCAGAAGATTCTGAATTACATCAACGGAGAGTTTAAAGAACCGAACTCTGGCCAGTATTTAGACAACCACAATCCGGCCACGGGAGAGGTTTATTCCTTGATACCAGATTCTGATGCTGAAGATGTAAATGAAGCAGTTTTGGCTGCAAAAGCCGCGTTTCCTAGTTGGTCTGCGCTATCGCGCGAAGAGCGTTCTCAGCACATGCTTAACGTTTCTGCAAGAATTACCGAGCGCTTGGAGGAACTGGCAAATGCAGAATCAACAGATAACGGCAAGCCGGTTTGGTTGGCCACTAAAGTGGATGTTCCCCGTGCTTCGGACAATTTCAAGTTTTTCGCAACGGCCATTTTGCATGATAGTTCTGAGTTGCACGATACCGATGGAAAGTTCCTGAATTACACCTTGCGCCAACCAATTGGGGTTGCGGGCTGCATCTCTCCATGGAATTTGCCGCTTTACCTGTTTACATGGAAAATTGCACCTGCATTAGCTTCTGGAAATACGGTTGTAGCCAAGCCTTCTGAAATTACCCCAATGACAGCTTATTTGTTGTCTGAAATTTGTGATGAAGTTGGTTTTCCTAAAGGCGTTCTGAATATAGTTCACGGGTTAGGAGCCAAGGTTGGCTCTGCCATAACTGAGCATGAAGATGTGCCAATAATTTCTTTCACCGGAGGTACAGAAACAGGAAAAACCATTGCTAGGGTTGCCGCGCCAATGTTTAAGAAGCTTTCGCTTGAGTTAGGCGGAAAAAACCCAAACATCATTTTTGATGATTGCGATTTGGGTGAAGCCATAAACACTTCGTTGCGTTCAAGCTTCGCCAATCAAGGACAAATCTGTCTGTGTGGTTCTCGTATTTACGTACAAAAAGGGATTTACGAAGCGTTTAAATCTCGCTTTGTAGAAGCAGTTAAGAGGATGAAAGTTGGCGACCCAAAAGCACCAGATTCAAAACTTGGAGCGGTGGTTTCAAAGGCTCATTTTGATAAAGTGCTTTCCTACGTTGAGTTGGCAAAAGAGGAGGGCGGAACTGTTTTGTGCGGAGGCAAAGAGGCAGAAACAAATCTTGGCGGCTGGTTTTTAGAACCAACCGTAATTGAAGGACTGGATGAAAAATGCCGAACAAATCAGGAGGAAATCTTTGGTCCAGTTGTTACTATTCAGCCATTTGAAACGGAACAAGAAGTGCTGGACTACGCAAACGGAACTAAGTACGGGCTGGCTTCCACAATTTGGACTTCTGACCTGACAAAAGCACATCGCGTAGCAAAGGAATTGCATACCGGAATTGTATGGATTAACTGCTGGTTGGTTAGAGATTTACGCACGCCTTTTGGTGGAGTTAAACAGTCTGGCGTTGGTAGAGAAGGCGGTTGGGAAGCGCTCAGGTTTTTTACCGAACCTAAGAATGTTTGTATTCCAATTGGCTAGTTAAAGCTTCATATCTAGCGGGTATTTCTCTTTAATTTTTACCCGCATTGAAAGCCCTTTTGCTTTTCCAACAACGGCTCCTTCAATCTGAACTTCAAGTTTAGAAGGAGCATTGCCAAGCAAACTTTGTAATCCCATCATCAAACTTCCGCTAACCAGTTTTGAGGTTGAAGTTGTGATTGAAACCGCTTTTTCAACCGTTCCTTTAGCGGGAATTACTGTTGGTTCTTTCGATTTAGCGTTGCCAATTGCACTACCACTCACGCTTATTCCAAGGTCGTAGCTTTTTACCGTAATCGGGAAATCGTTAGGGTTTGACATCTCTACCATCAACCCAATTTCAGTTTCAGACTTAACGGCCCGTTTTAAATCACAACACGTAACAGATTTAACAACAAGCGGCTCTACAGACATGCATCCGCTGAAGCCGAGAGATGCTAAAATCAAAAAAGTGAGAAGGAATTTCATTTTCGTAGCTGAGATTAGGCTGGTAAAGCTAAATTAGTTGACGCAAATTGGAATTGTGCGTAAACCTGTATCAGACATATCTTCTGAAGAGCATATAATTGAGCCCTTACAGGAAAATGCACTTATTAAGGGCATTATTCACGGTGCTACAGATGCCGTTTACGCTAAGGATTTAGAAGGTAGATATCTCGTAGTTAACCAAGCTGGTGCTGCTTATTTTGACAGCACACCAGAAGAGGTTCTTGGCAAAACAGATGTAGAATTAGTTGGAGAAGAAAGTGGCAGGCCAATTATGGACCATGACCAGAGATTGTTTGAAACAGAGCAACCAGTTTCTTACGAGTCGAAGAGCAATCTTTCTGTTGGCGAACGGTATTTCTCAACATCAAAATCTCCTTTTAGGAATGCAGAAGGTCAAGTAATTGGGCTGGTTGGTATTTCTAGGGATGAAACAGAACGTAAGTTGGCAGAGGCCAAGTATGAGTTCATTTTTCAGAACGCGCCAATTGCCTTTTGGGAAGAAGACTTTTCTGAGGTAAAGAATTATATAAATGAGTTGAAAAAGGAAGGTGTTTCCGACTTCAATGATTACTTTTTAAAACATCCAGCATCGTTAGATAAATGCGTTGACCTTATTCGGGTTATTAACGTAAATCAAACAACCAGAGAGCTTCAATCAACCGGAAAAGGAACACCGACTATTAGCCAGGTTGGGATGAATTTTTCTAAGGAGTCTGAAAAAGTCTTTTTGGAAGAGTTTGTTGCGCTTGCCAATGGCGAAACGGCTTATCAGTCTGAGGCCACAGTGGTTGATGAAAAAGGTGAAACACGGCATATTCTATTTAACCTCAACGTTTTACCAGGTTATGAAGAGACGCTAGGTTTGGTGCTTGTTTCTGTTGTTGATGTAACGGAAACTCGCACAATGGAGAGCGAGCTTTCTAACATGAAACATCGGTACCAAAGTATTGTAGAGGCCCAAACAGAAATGATTTGCCGGATTGATGCTTTGGGCAAAATTCAGTTCAGAAATCACGCGTTTAAGCGGTTTTTTAGTTTTAAGGATAGTGGTGTTTCTATACGGTTCAGCACACTTTTTCCTCCATCACAGTTGGATCAGGCGCAGAATAATTTAGTGTCGTTATCTGCCAGTAAACCTAACGGAGTTTGGGAGTACCTGAATTTTGACGAAGAAGGGAACCTTGTTTGGCAAGAATGGTCCGTAAATGCATTTTTCGGGAAGTCAGGAACTCTTCTTGGTTACCAAGCGGCAGGAACAGATGTTACCACAAGAAAGCTTGCGCAGCAAGCCTTAGAAGCTTCTGAAACTAGGTGGCGGTCGGTTATTGATAATGCCGATGATGTAATTATGACGGTTAACTCAGAAGGCTACATCATCTCTGTAAACAAGAGTAACGACTTGCCAAAGGACTCTAAATGGACTGGCCGTACATTAAACGAAGTAATGTCTGATGAAAACGCAGCTAAGGCAATGAACTTGGTGCGTAAAGTATTTGCTACTGGTAGGCCGTTAAAAACAGAAATTAGGCTCAAAGTTACTGACAAGGGACACCTAACTTTTGGAGTTGCGCTCTCCCCAATTTTTAGTGGAAAGCGTGTTATAACGGTAATTTGTATTGGCCGAAACATCACCGAAACCAAACTTGTTGAGCAGCAAACCAGAGAAGCACTTATACAGGGTCAGGAAAATGAACGAACCAGAATATCGCGGGAGTTACACGATGGTTTGGGACAGCTTTTTACAGCCATTAAAATGAATTTGCAGCATCTTAAATCAGAAATTGATGAAGATGCCAACGAGGTTCTTTTGGGCCGCATGCAGGTTTTAGAAGAAAACGTAGCAGTTGCCTTTTCTGAGGTGAAAAACATTTCAAGAAACTTAATGCCAGATGTCTTAAGACAGTTTGGACTTAAACCAGCACTTCGAGATTTGTTAGAGTCGTTAAATACAACGGTTGGAGTAAAAATTTCTGCGGAGTTTGTAGATCTTGAACACCGATTTTCTACCGAGATTGAAAAGGCACTTTTTAGAATGTGCCAAGAGCTGGTAAACAATGCCATTAGGCACGGAAAACCGGAGGAAATTTTCGTTCAATTAATTAAGCATGATAAGTCTATAGTGCTAATGGTTGAAGACGATGGAGCGGGGTTTGACACACAAAAACTCTACAACGGGTTTGGTTTACGTAACATTAAGTCGAGAGTTGAAGTATTTGAAGGA
The DNA here is from genome assembly GCA_049608805.1 of Flavobacteriales bacterium. Lineage (GTDB taxonomy): Bacteria > Bacteroidota > Bacteroidia > UBA10329 > UBA10329 > UBA10329. The sequence continues at coordinate 11,525 of JBMYXX010000028.1, forward strand.
ACGGTTGATGTTGATTCTTCTCCAGGAAGAGGTACGGTAACAACCATAGAAATACCTTTATCATATTCTATAAAGCATGATTAAAGTATTAATAGTTGATGACCACGAAATGATTAGGAATGGTCTTACCTCTTTGCTGAAGGCAGAACCGGGTATTGAGGTAGTAGATGTGGCACATAATGGCTTGGAGGCCGTTCAGAAATGCGAGAGTAACGAGATTGATGTGGCGCTGATGGACATTATGATGCCCATTATGAATGGTGTAGAAGCAACTAGAGAAATAAAGGTAAAACGGCCAGACACACGTGTTTTGGCAGTAACCATTAATGACGAGCCTAGGTTTATTAAAGAAGTTTTATCGGCAGGAGCTTCTGGCTACATTCTTAAACATTCAACCAAAGACGAAATTATACAGGCCATAAAAGATGTAGCTGCTAGCAGACAGCACTTTAGCGGAGATGTTTTAGATAAGATTTCTAGCGAGTTTACGCAGTCGGGCAAGGATGATGGGCCCATGTTAACCAAGAAAGAGACCGAAGTTCTGAAGTTCATAGCCCAAGAATATTCTAATCAAGAAATAGCGGAAAGACTTAATTGCGGAATTAGAACCGTTGATACACATAAGCGAAACCTCATTAAAAAACTTGAGGTAAGAAATGTAGTTGGCCTTGTGAAATACGCCATAAAAATGGACGTAGTTGAGGAATAGTCTAAAACAGAATTTTGTATTGCAGCAGCGGATAAATTCCTAGCTGATTTACGTTTACCAGCCTATTCTCGTCTGGGTTATACTGATTGTATAAAGGGTTTTTCTTGTCCGTAACATTTTGGCACGATGCCGAAAACTCTTGTGTAATTCTAGCCCGACTCATTCTAAAGGTTAAACCAAGATCCAGTCGGTAGTAAGGGTCAAACTGTTTAGAGAAAGCCGCTTCTTCTATGTACACAGCTTGACTGACAAGCTCGGAAGCTTCAAGGTCAATTGGCGTGTATCTAGAGCCACCGGCCAGTGTAAATTTCACATCGAATTTCAATGAAAACTGGCTGTTTTTCTTCCGCTCTTGTTTTTTGTTCCATCGTGCTAACGTCTTCTCTTTAACCTGAATGCGTTGTGGTGGAGTTTTAACCTTTGGGTTTTTTCTTTTGAGGTTTAGCTCATATCCACCCAAAACGTTTACCACGTAGTTTCCGTTAAAAACGGTGTTCCGTTCAACGCCATCGCTGGCGGTATATCTAGAATCGTAAAGGGATGCGGTTAACAGCCAGTAATAGCCTTTAGAAAGGAACTTCTCAAAAGTGAGTTCAAGACCATAATTTGTTCCCGTTCCGCCATTAATAATATTGTCTGGCCCTTCCTGAGAAAAACTACCAATATTTAGGGTCGAAAATGAACTGCTATCGCGGTCAATTCCTGCATTGTAGATGTACTGATAATAAGCTTCAACTTTAATACGCATATCAAACGGCAAACTCCAATCATACCCCAGGACCACATGGTGACTACGAACAAAATCGAGGTTTTTGTTTGGTGTTTCGGTGTTTCCTAGCGAGTCTTCCATCACCAAAAAATACTTGTCTAAAGCAACCATTTGGCTGTGTAAACCATACGCAACCGAAAGCCTGTGTCGAGGGTTTACTTTCCATTGCAAACCCCACCGTGGTTCAACAGCATAAGAACCGTTTAGGGTTAAAACTTGTCCGTGCAATCCGGTGTTCATTGTCCAAGAGTCGTTCCAGCGCCATTGCCATTGCGCGTATGGCTGAATGAGAGATGTAATCCCATCAAAATCGGTTAAGGTTTGATAGTCGTCCCAAGTTGGAATGTAGGCGCTGTCTTGTAAAATTGAGTAGAAAACGGTGGCTCGGGTGCCAACTTTTAAGCTGTGTTTTGCGCTGAACTTCTTTTTGTAAAACATAGAACCTTGAAAGCGATGGTCCTGAAAATTTTGTTTGTACCATTCAAAAGGGTTCTTGTTTACATCCACACTATCAACCACATCCTGATTAATTTGAGTGCTGCCCGCAATAGTGGTTTTAATGTAGCTGGCGTTCTTAAACAAGTATGTGTGAGACATTCCCATTACGCCAGTCATTGTTCTGTCGTAAATGTCCAGCCCACCTTGAGAGTAAAAGTTGCTTGCACCATCTTCAGACTCGCTAGCTATAAAGTCAATGCTGCTAATTCCGCCCATTCCAAACGCTTCAAAAATTCCAGCCTTTTTTGTGGGAACACGAACTTTAAAGCTTACATCAGAATACTCAGGAATAGCATCTCCAGTTCCGAAATCTACTCCGCCAAGGGCAAACAAAGCAAGCGTGGAATAGCGCGCATTAATTAGGTACGATGCACCGCTTTTTTTCGAGAATGGCCCTTCTGCGCCAAGCTCAACTCCATTGAACCCAATCTGACCAAGAAACTCGTGTTTCTCGTTGTTTCCAGAACGCATTCTAAGGTCGAAAACGCCAGAAAGGCCGTTGCCATAATCAGAAGGAAAAGCACCGGTAAGAAAATCTGAATTAGACAAAACATTGCTGTTAAGCATACTAACCGGGCCACCAGTAGAACCTAAATTCCCAAAGTGGTTTGGGTTTGGAATGTCGATGTCTTCCAATCGCCATAGCAGCCCAGTTGGCGAGTTTCCTCGAATGACAATGTCGTTGGTGGCATCGTTAGCACCTCTAACACCCGCAAAGTTGGTTGCCATTCTAGATACATCGTTTCTGGTTCCCGCGTAGCGTTCGGCTTCTTCGGTAGAAAAAACTCTTGCCGATACGGTTGCCATAGTGTTTAAAGCCTCCTGCTTCCTTCTTGAAGCCTTCACAACCACTTCGTCTTGCTTTACAACACGTTCGGTCATTTCAATTTTAAGAACAAGCTCTTTGCCGCCAAAAAGCTCAACGCCAGAAAGCGTTCTGGTTTCGTATCCTAGATAGGTTATCTGAATATCGTGGCGGCCAACTTTTACGCCAGGTAGTTTGAATTTTCCATCTATATCGGTGGTGGTTCCAACCAAAGGGTCGCTTCCGAGAAGTACCACCGTAGCGCCTATAATTGGCATGCGGCCTTCACCATCTGCTACCACACCACGTATAGTTTGCGTTTGCGCCAATAGCCAAATTGGCATAGCCAGCAGCACAAATACAGCGCAAAATGTTCTTAGGGTTAGATTCATAGGGCGCACAAAATTAAAGTTTGTGAACTCAATAGTTTACGGTGATTACCGTAAACGCAGATTTACTTGGGTTGTTTATCGAAAGTTGAAGTGTTGAGCCAACAGAGCAAAAGCCAAACTTTTGCAAGGGTTTGACTTTGCTGGGGTCGTTCCAATCGGGAAATACAGAGAATGATAGTTTACAACTTATTCAACTTGCTGAGCAGAAAATGCTGATACGTCCGTCCAATCGGGATTTGCTTATCAGCAATTTCTACCGAACCCTCTAATATTTTCTTGATTGCGTTAAGGTTAATGACGTATGATCTATGTATTCTGGCAAACTGGTCTGACGGTAGTTTACCTTCTACCGTTTTCAACGTATGCGTAATGGTGAATTTCTTGTCTTTTACAAATACCAGCGTATAATTATCATAGGCCTGTGCGTATAGAATATCATCAAACTTCACCTTAACCCAAGCATTGCCATCTCGGACAAAAAGTTCGTCATAGAGTTGTGTTGTTGGAGCTTCTTTATACATGGCAATTTCTACGTTAGAAAGGACACTTTTTTCGGTAAATGGCTTTACAATAAACCCTGCTGGGTGGGTTTGCTTTACGCGGTTTATCGTAAGCTTATCGGTATGGCTGGTTAGGAAAACAAAGGGAACACCGAAATGTGTGTTGATTTTTTCGGCCAGCATTATTCCATCCATATCGCCATCAATAGATATATCAAGCAAAACCATGTCTGGCGATGTGTTTTCTATCATTTGTAAAGCATGCTCGCCCTTGGCGGCAATTCCGACAACCTCATAACCTGCATCTTCAAGAATAGCTTCAATATCATCAGCCAGCAAAGGCTCGTCTTCCACAATTAGTATTTTATTACTCATACCGCGTGTTTGTATTTATGAATGGTAACTCTCACTTCCAGTCCCGGATTCTGATTGTTGTACTCAACCTCGGCCTCTAGCTTGCGCGATAAGGATTTGATGAGTTTTACTCCGTAAGATGCCGTCTTTTTCGGGTCGAAATCAACGGGAACACCTGGTCCGTTATCAGTAACACTAAGAATCAACTTTTCTTCTTTCTCGATAAGTGAAACTTTCAAGAGGTCATTGGCTCCTCCAGTGGCATACTTCAACACATTGGTTATCAGTTCATTCAAAACAAGGCCAAGTGGAATTACCGTGTCAATATCCAAGTTCAGGTTGTCAATCTGTTGTTCGACTTCAATGTTATCCGAATCAACCGTAGAGAGCAACTCACCCACCAATTCAGGAACATATTCGCGCATAAGAACGCCAGTAAGATTATCTTCCTGATAAAGCCGTTGGTGAATGAGCGTTACCGATGTAACCCGATTTCTACTGTCCTTTAACGCCTTAGAAGCCGTATCATCTTTCACATAGCGAGATTGCAAGCTCAGCAGGCTGGAAATCATCTGTAGGTTATTCTTTACACGATGATGAATCTCCCTTAGCAGCACTCCTTTCTCATCCAAAGCCAATTCAATCTGCTGGTTCTTGGTGCTGATTCGAGCAAAAAGAAAACCTCCAACTACCAGTAGAATCATGGTAGCCAAACTTAAACCCAGAAACAGATTTCGTTGTGCATTTTTCGAGTTTAGCTCCGCTTCTTTCCCCACCCGTTCGGCATTCAGAAGGGCTATCTCTTTCTCCTTTTTCTCGGTTTCGTATTGAACACTAAGTTTATCGATAGTCGTGGCCCTTTCCTTCCCAAATATTTCTTCTCTTTCCTTGTGGTACTGCTGCTGAAGTTCGAAGGCTGATTTGTAATCATTTTGGTCGGAATGGTATTCAATCAAACTGGTCATAATATCCAACTCAACCTCTTTTAGATTTCGTTGCCTAGCCATGCTCAGTCCATCTTCATATTGCTTCAACGCTTCTTTCTTTCGGCCAACTTTAGAATATGCATCGGCTAAATGCTTCATGCTTAAGGGCAAAACTTCATAGCCATCTGAAAGGCCAAAAAACTTTACCGCCTTCTCCAAATAAGGTATCGACTCTTCGTACCGTTCTTGCCTGAAGAGAATGTCGCCAATACCATCAAAGGCTGTAGCAATTTCGGCTGTGTCTTTTATAACGAGTGCGTACTCCAAAATGAGGTTGCTATAGAACAGCGCAGAGTCTGGCTCCTCCAAATATTGTGATATGGCAGAAAGGTTTGAGTAGGTTTTTAGTAAGGCATGTTGGTCATTCAGTGCTCTCTTTACGCGTATGGAGCGGTGGTAATACTCCTTGGCCTTTTTGTACTGCTCTTGCGTTCTATAAATGAGGCCAATGTTGTTATAATCCATTGCCTGACCCTTTAGCGAACCTCCTTGCTCATGAAGGTCCAAGGCTTTTTGATAATATACCAACGAAGAATCATACATTCCCTGGAAATAGTAACAGATACCAATGTTTTGGTAGGTGTTCCCATTAAATGATGGGCCGCAACTGGTCTCTCTTAGTCTTAACGTTTTACGTAGGTGCTTCAAGGCAGAATCTGCCTCGCCTTTAATATCAAACGCAACTCCAATTAGGTTGTGTGCCCGCGAACGAAGGGAGTCTGTAGTTTGACTGTTCATGGAATTAAGCCATTGGTATCCGTAGTAAACACCACTATCTGGCTTAATACGGCCGAATCTGGAAACCAAAAGATCATACGCACTGTGGATGGCAGTATCCGTGGGCGACAGAGTGGAAATCCGCTTTTTCAAGCTATCTATTAAAGCTACGTCTTGACTAAAGGCTTTAGGGGAAGACAGTACACATGCTGCTACAATCCCAATAAACACGATACCTCTTATTATCCTCCGAATTAGCATGCCTAAAAATAGACTTATCAGAATATCCGCCCAGTCCCATTCCCTCAATATAAATACCATTCACCTTTTGATTTTTGTCGTTCACTAAAAACACGTTGCGTTGGGTGTTTGGGTTGATGATTTTTGGGCAGATACGAACCAATAAAGCCCAATTTCCATGAAAAAGCTAATAACAATTTTTGCCCTTATTACCACATCCGTTACGGTGGTCTCGGCTCAGTCCGTTCCACAAAAAATGAACTACCAAGCTGTAGCACGTACTGCGGATGGAATAGTAATAGCTGACAAAGAAGTATCCATGCAAATTGTCATTGTTAGTAGTGAAGACATGGACAGGCCGGTTTATGCCGAGGAGCATTGGGTCACCACCAACAAACTCGGGCTAATGAATCTCCATATTGGTACTGGAGAAGTTCTGGAAGGAGGCATGCAGAATATAGACTGGGGTTCGGCAGCCCATTATCTGAAGGTTCTGATGGATGTAAACAACACAGGAAATTTTGAAGAGCTGGGCACTTCTCAACTGCTTACCGTACCGTATGCATTTTATGCAGAAAGAAGTGGTTCAGGTGAAGGCGACAGTAGAAATGACCCAAACGATTGGACCATGAACGGAAACTCGGGAACAGACGATGCCGTCAATTTCCTTGGAACTACTGATGCTCAAGATTTGGTATTCAAGACCAATGGAACCGAAGCGGGAAGATTTAACCAAAATGGGCAACTAGCGCTGCCAAGCAGTAGTGACATTACCGTTGGTGGTGAAAATGCCTTGAACATGGATGGCACACGTAACATTCATATTGGTCAGAATGCCGGAGCAGCAAGCACAGGAGACCAGAATGCCTTTATTGGATACAATGCCGGTTTTAAGAACACAACTGGAGCCAAGAATACTTTCATAGGGCCAACTGCAGGTA
>JBMYXX010000029.1:0-18220 GCA_049608805.1 Flavobacteriales bacterium
ACTACTATTCTATTATCGGTATAGACAGTTGCGATTTATACGCAGACACCATGAATATGGCGCGTACTGTTTATTTAGAAGTAGAACCGAACACAGACAGAACCAATTCTTTACAATGGAATGCCTACGAGGGTTGGCTTGGCGGAGTAACTGCCTATAACATTTACAGAAGCTACAATGGTCCGTTTGTAGCAGTTGCCACGGTTCCTGCATCTCAATTAACCTACCTAGATTCTATTGAAGACATTATTATTGGCGAAGGCAAATTCTGCTATTATGTAGAAGCCGTTGAAGGTATTGGAACACCCGTTGGCCCAGTAGTGGCGCCACCAAGCCCCATTTTGTTCGAAGAACTAAGTCGTTCTAACGAGGCGTGCGCCCAGCAGCATCCAAACGTTTTTATGCCAAACGCTTTTATGCCAGATGGCATTAACCGCATATTTAAACCCGTTTCTATTTACGTTCAGGCTAACACTTACTTGTTCCAAATCTATAACCGCTGGGGTCAAAGACTATTTGAAACCAATAACCCAGAAGAAGGTTGGGATGGAAGCTATGGCGGCAAAAAGGCAGCGCAAGGAGCTTACGTTTATTATGTTCAATTTGTGTCTTCTGACGGCCAAACGTATTCTAAAAACGGGTCGGTTACACTCATTCGGTAAATCCGCTTAGTGCTTTGGTTAGATTTGCTACAGACTGAATATCTCCAAATGAAAAAACACATACTCTTAATAGCGGCATTTACGCTGGCAGTGTTGGGCAATTCGTTTGCTCAAAGCCACAAATGCGGCACACATATTAAAATGCAAGAGCAGCTTACGCTCAATCCGACATTAGCAGAAACCCGAAGTCAGATAAACGATTTTACCGAGAGGTGGATTAGCGAAAACAGCACAAACTTATCTAGTACCCACAGAGCGGTAGAAACCATTCCTGTGGTTGTTCATGTTGTGTATAGCACGGGGAGTCAGAATATTTCTGATGCTCAAATTCAGTCTCAAATAGACATTTTAAACGAGGATTACAGAAGACTTAATGACGATGTAAGCCAGGTTCCGAGCGTATGGACCAGCCGCATAGCAGATTGTGAAATTCAGTTTCAATTGGCAACATGCAACCCAGATGGTTACCAAACAAATGGCATTACCAGAACCGAAACAACGGTAACTAACTGGAATGGTTCAGACAACGTAAAGTTTACAAACGAGGGCGGACATGATGCATGGCCAGCCAGCGATTACCTAAACATTTGGGTATGCAATATTGGTAGTGGTCTGCTCGGTTTTGCTTACCAACCAGGTATTAATGCTGCGCTTGATGGTGTGGTTATTGGCTACCGTTATTTTGGTTTCGACAGCCAGTCTAACCAATACGATTTAGGTAGAACTGCCACGCACGAAATAGGGCATTACTTCAACCTTGATCACCCGTGGGGCCCAGGTGCCAGCAATCCTGGATGCAATATGAGCGATGGTGTTGGAGACACGCCTACCCAGCGAGACCCTAACTACGGATGCAACAACAGCTACCCAACCGAAAGTTGCGGCACTGGCATTAATAGCGATATGTTCATGAATTTCATGGATTATGGAAATGATGAGTGCTTAGTTTTTTACACCAATGGTCAAAAATCTAGAATGCTGGCAGCCCTAAATGGCCCAAGAGCTTCTTTGCTTTCCTCCCACGGATTAGACGTTTGCCAAGTAGGTATTGAAGACCACGTTCTTGAAGCCTCACTGCAGATTTATCCTAATCCAAGTTCAGACTACATCAACATTCAGTCTGACCAAGCAGATAATATTGTTTCAGAAATTAGGCTGCTAGATATGGCCGGAAGAGTAATTCTTGTTCAGCCTAACGCTAAATTAGGCCACGCTCCTATTCGTTTAGATGTTTCTGAACTAAACAAAGGAGCGTATGTTTTAGAAATTAGTTCTGAGAAGGAACGAGTAAGTAGAAAGATTAATATCCTCGATTAAATGAACCAAAACGGTTTAACCCACATTCTTAACAGCAACATTTCTCCAGCGTTAAAAACAATTGCCCAAAAGGTGGTTGACGGAGAGCGTATTTCTTTTGACGAAGGTGTGCTTCTTTACAAAGAAGGAGACCTCTCTTATCTTGGAACGTTGGCCAATTTCATCAAAGAAAAACGATACGGAGACACCGTTTACTTCAACAGAAACTTTCACGTAGAACCAACAAACATTTGCGTTTTTGACTGCAAGTTTTGTTCCTACTCAAGGTTGCTAAAACAAAAGTCTGAAGGCTGGGAATTATCTGAAGATGAAATTCTTGAAATAGTTAAGAACTACGAAGGAAAACCAATTACAGAGGTTCATATTGTAGGAGGTGTTCATCCTAAAATGGGACTACACTACTTCGCTTCGCTGATTAAAAAGGTAAAGGAAATTAGGCCAGATATTCATGTAAAAGCGTTTACCGCGGTTGAGCTAGAATACATGTGTAGAAAAGCCAAAGTGAGTTACAAGGAAGGGCTTCAGATACTGAAAGACCACGGACAAGACTCTTTACCTGGCGGTGGTGCAGAAATCTTTGACGAGAAAGTACGTGAGGAGATTTGTAACGATAAATGCACGTCTGAGCAGTGGTTGGAAATGCACAAAACGGCTCACAGTTTAGACATGCCTAGTAACGCTACTATGCTTTATGGCCATGTAGAATCTTACGAAAACCGTGTTGACCACATGGAACGTTTAAGAAAGCTACAAGACGAGACTGGCGGGTTTAACACATTTATTCCGTTGAAGTACAGAAACGGGAATAACCAGATGAGTCATATAAAAGAAGTAAGTACAATTGAGGACTTGCGGAACTATGCTATTGGCCGTATTTACATGGACAACTTTGGACACGTAAAAGCTTACTGGCCAATGATTGGCCGTCAAACTGCTCAAATGAGTTTGGCTTTTGGGGTTGATGATATTGACGGAACCATAGACGATAGCACCAAAATTTACAGCATGGCTGGTGCCGAGGACCAAAACCCTGCACTTTCTACAGAAGAACTCGTTGGTTTAGTTAAGGAAGTAGGACGCCATCCGATTGAGCGCGATACGGTTTACAATACCGTTACCGACTATATGGATTACGACTTTTCTGCTGAGTCAGAAATGGCTTAAACTAGTCAGGTCTCTTCTCAACCCAGGTAAATTTGGAGTAACGCCTTAACTCGGCTTACCGAATTAGCATCATTTTACCGAAGCCGCTTTCTATCCATTTGTCGGCTCCGCTCTCGCGATGTTCAATGTAGGCGTCATCTAGCTTAGCCACCATTCGGTAGAGGTAAACTCCATTTGCCAATTGGTCACCATAGGTATCTTTTCCATCCCACGCGTACTGCGTAACGTTACGGCCAATATTCATCGAGCCAAGGTCGTCCATGGTAATTTCTTTAACCACCTTGCCAGTTATGGTCATAATCTGAATCTTGAAATAATCTGGTTGCTCAGAACCCGTTATGGTAAACACAAAGTGTGTTGCCGTAGAGAAAGGATTAGGGTAATTAAGTACGTTACTAATGGTTGACTCATTAATTACCTCGAAACTAATTCTATAGAATTCATCGCCCGAGGCATTATTTGACTTGTCTCTTCCCTGAACCCAAAGTTCATAAACGCCATCTTCCTGAAACTCTGCATCCCACTCAATTCTGGCCTTATTATTTGGTTCTTCTCCGGGGTAGAATTGCATGTTTACAAAGCTTTCGAACCAAACTCTTTGCAATACTTCTGATTCTGGTTTCTTGAGGAAAACTTGAAAATCTGCCGTGTCATTCAATAAACGGAATTGGCTTTCATCATCTAGCTCAACAACAATAAACGGCTTTGCAGAAACAATATCTCCATCTAAAATATGTACGCCATCAAACGTTACATCCATTATTGGATTTACATCGTCTCCATTAACAGCAAACTGCACATGCGCCAAATTATTGAAGTGATATTGTTCTAATTGGTCATAACCAGAAGTTTGATTTTCACGCCTTGGATTAACCTCTACCCAAAATGCATTTCCACCTAAAAAGTCGAGCGGATCTGTTGTGATGGTATCGTACAATACATCTCCAACAAGCAACGGAGCTTGGCGTGGATAAGGAATGTAGTTCCGGTTACCCTGTGCATCTTGAATCCAGTAATGAACCAAAAGACTATCCATATCAAACTCAGATATGTTTTCGATAGCGATGGTGAATTTCAGCAAATCGCCATCGTTCACAGTATCACTTTCAAAGTGATAACCAATGTGCGGGTTCAGCGCAGCTTCTGGAACTCCTTCAAACAGCACCTGCCATCTATCCATTTGTGGCGGAGTGCTTGCAGAACTATCATCACTACAATACGCGTTGAGCTTTAAGCGCGGAAACTCGGCTGCATCAATAGAGTTGTAGAGGTCAATAATATCGGTGCTTCGTCCGTCAATTCCGGTCATTACAAACTCCTCTACTCCACTAGCGCGCACGCCAATTACATTAATTCCAATACTATCTAAGGTTGGATTTTCCTTGGCATTAGCTCTTACGTGCAACGATTTCCATTCTGATGTTGGTCCAATGTACTTGGTAGTAATTGTTCCATTGTTCCAGCACCCCGTCATTTGTGCGGTTAGACTGATGTAGTCCATGATATCTGTTCCGAAAACCTCTACAGCTGTAGAAGGATCTCCTTTTCTAGCGAAAAACGCATACGGAACATTAGACAAAGTATCTATTGCGGTTGCACCCAAATCGTGCATTAGCTGCAACACATCTGGTGGTAAATTTTGAAAATCTACACTCAACCAACTTGCAATTCCAATATAACTAGAATCAGGAACTGTGGTTCCTAAAAAGGTAACCATGCTTGCCATAGAAGTTGCATTGGGTGTTGCCCATTGATACCACTTTTCAGGTCTAGTTCTACAAGGTTCTAGCTGACCTTGAGGTCCGCCTCCTGGAATATATTGTCCTGTAACAGGGTCGTTGCCGGGCGTTTCCCACGGACTGAGAGTGCAACCATCCATAACGGCTGTAAGCAATTGTGGTGTGAACACATTTCCGCCAGTACAACCCAAATATTCTTCTCTACCATTATCAATAAAGAAGTTGATGGCCTCTGCCTCTGCAAGGGTTGTTGGCCCGCCAAAATTGTTAATCTTAAACTGCTTGTTGGTTTGAACAAAATCCCAGTCTCTTTCTGGCCTGTCGTAAATCATGTTTACATGGTCATCATCCTTATACTGGAAATAATGTGCCTGACCCCAGCCGTACTTATCAATAATGTATTGGAAAGAAGTTTCGCGCCATTTGTAGTAGCCGTAAGTAGCTGAATCTACACTTGCACGCCAGAAATACACCGTGCTATCTGGCATATTCTGAAGCAAACTAGGCGTCCAGTTTACAACACCTCCATCTTGTACAATGGTTGTAAACTCCAACAGCGGACTATTAAACAAGTCGGTTGTATCTAGCTCAATTCTGTACGTTCTTTCTGGAGCAAAAGGCATTCCCGTAGAGCACTTTAGCGTTGGCCCTTGGTCAGGAATAACGGCAAACTTGTAAGGCCAAATTGGTACTATATCTGGCGACAGCACATTTACATCAATACAAACCTCATTATTAATCTCAGAAAGCTCATCAATAGCTTGCGTGTTATCAAGCGAAATACAGATGGTATTAATACCCAAACCGTCAATCAAATCAATGGGTATAAACACACTAAACGTATCTAAATAAGCCACGGGCGGATGAATGATGCTCAGGGTAGTATCAACCTCTCCAGTTGGCAACTGACGAGAAATCTCTACCACAAACGAATCGGCAAACGCTGCACCATAATTAGTGATCTGAACAAACATTTGAAAATCCTCCATTTCCGTGGTAACCTCCTCTGGCTCAAACCAAACATCAGGTTCGGTAACGCACAAATCTGGCAGCTCACGGTTAGTAATGTTCAACGCAGGGTCTCCATGCAGCGTGTATTCTAAGTTGTGTAACCGAGTAATGTCATTAAACGGTTGCGCATTCTCTTTAATCGCTCGTTTTATTTGCCAACCTATGGTATTGAAATACTCGAAATGACTAACGCTATGGTAAAAGTTGGTACAATAACTATTAAGGTAAAATCTACTTCCCGGGCCTATTGTGGCTAAGAATCCTAGCGCACCACCTTGAGGTTCTAGCACCCAATTTTCTGAGATAGAAGCTGGAATATTATTAGGCTGATGAATATCTCCTGCAAAGCAAGAATTGGCCATCATAAACGGGTACTTCCCGTTAGTATTATTAAAAAGCGATGGATGATCTATGCTTACATCGAACCCAACCGCAGAACCGTGACCAAAGAAGTTAATAAACTGAACTCCTGAGTTTAGCAACGATGTAATAGAATCAACTTGGGTAATCTGAAACGGCTCGGAGCTTGTTTTCTGGAATGTTTGAACGCTTGCGCCATAAAGTGTGTCTTCAATAATGGCTTTGTACGAATCCATGAAAGCGCGAATCTGAGCAACTTCAGCCTCGGTTCCGCCTCCAGAGAAATGAAGAACCTTCTTCATCCAAAGGTCATTTTCCAATGCCTCATACTCCATCATTTTATCCAAGTACTCAGAAATCTCATCGCCAGATGTGGCGGCTAACCGACCAACCGGAATCCCCGTTTCCTCTAAGTACGTACCTGTTCCCAAGTATGATGTAAGCATGTTATCGCTTGGCGGATAACCAAAAGACGGCACCTGAATTTCTGCAAATAGTGCCGAATTGTTTCTAGCCGCAAGAGACGAAACCGCCTTTCCTACCAAGAAAATATGTGATGGCGCATCGAGAGTACCGAGCGCCCACTCTGCGAACTTTCTAATCGCAAGCGGATGCTTATTTATTCCCCAACCAAACTGGTTATACAACTCATCTGCATCAATAGCAATAGCATTATACCCAGAGGTACTTCTGTAAGTGGCATACTGCTGCGTTTCTGGAAAGAGGGCAGCACTTGTTATGGCAAAATAATCGGTTGTGGCGTCTAGCGCATTAAAGTCCGTAAAGAAGACAGAACCATTAGGGCCAGCAGGTGTAATCTCGGTAATTGCGTTACCGCTAATACGCGATTCGTTGGTTAGGAAGCAATGTTTTAATGCTCCGTTATCTGGAAGTAAAAACTGGTAGCTACCAGCATTTCCTCCAACCGTAATCCGTTTATGTGTAGTTAAATCATACAACCGTGGGTTGGGCTGTGTGTAGCCAGCCAATTGCACGTAACTTTTTGTTTGTGCCGGATAATCGGGGTTATCTCCCACAATGAAATTGGCTGTTTGACCATTACCAACATTTGGCGTTTGTGGGTACCTAATTTTAATGAAGCCAACCAAGGCTTGAAATGCATTATTTGCTGCTGTATTGTTAACCGAAAATGTAAAGTTTGAAGTGTTTGCACTTAATGCCGAAGTAGGCACCGTAAAGTTGTAGCGGTATCCGTTGTACTTCTCAACTACGGTATCGAAACTAATGGACGGCCCTTCAATGTGTAGGTTTTTATCATCAAAGGTTTCGCCTACAACGCTAATTTCTATTTCGGCATCGGGGCCGTTTACATCTCTGTAGGATGTATTTAAATTCCAAAAACTATCTGTCCAACCTGCATCAAAATAATAACCGTAAAAACCCTCACCTCCTGTATAAATTGGGCTTGTACTTGCGGTTACCTGATAGTTCTGACCAAAGAAGTAATTATCGTGTAACTCGTCAATTTCATCTCTCAAAATGTATGGAGAAGCCGCATATGAACCAAAATTCACATCGGTTTCTAGCACCATTCTAGCATTGGTTGTTGAGTTATTCCATGTAATGAAATACCTCAGCGTATCGTTAATTAAACTGTGATACGGATTGGCATTATTCAGCGGATTATCGAAGTAAACATCGGTATCAAAAACACCATCGTTACCGGTGGCATAAAACTCAATAAAATCGGCTGCATCAAAACTTCCATCTGCTTCACCCTCGACATAAATAAACTGTTCTTCGCCTCTGGCAAAAACCTGAATATTTCTTGGGTCGATGGTAGCAAGACTAATTCCTTGAGCGGCTAACGCATCGGTAAGTGCTTGCTGGCTAATACGATAAACACCTTCTTGGTGTATGTTAAATTTAAAATGAGGCTGAGAAGCGTTAACCCATTCGTTGCCGTAAGGCTGCGAAAAGGCCAGAACTGACTGAAGAAAGAATAAAGTCAGTAGAAGTTTCCTCATTCAATTTTCTCTTTCTTTTTAAACATATCCTTGTGAATGTCAACCCGCAAAGAGAATACGTTACTAAACAATGCCACAGACTGATTACCAACATCGGTTAACGCGTAATCAATATAGAAGTCTTTAATTCTAACGCCAACACCTACGTTTGGCTGCCATGTCCAGATTTTCTTTCCATCATCATTGGTGTAATCCTGAATGTTGGTTACACCAAACCTTACATAGACAAAATCTGAGTAGAACAACTCCATGCCCCAGTGCGGCTCAATACTAATTGGGTCTCCTTTTATAAGCACAGAACGTTTTCCATCAAACGTAAAATCGAAGTTAAACTCGGTGTAAACACCAAACTTCTTGTAGATATTAAACTTACGTCCTGCTCCCAATATCATCTTAGGCAGAGTTACCTCTAGCGAGTTTTTCGGAATCTCATTACCTGTCTGCAACCACACTTCTTTGGTTTCATCATCCAGCGTAAAATTCCAAGCATTAAAGGTTGATGTTACGTCTCTCGCCATCAAGCCAAACTTCCATTTCCCGTAGTCATACTGCACACCACCATCAAGACCAAAACCCCAAGAACTGGCAAATTTCCCTACATGACGGTAAACGATTTTCACGGTTCCTCCATAGCGAAGCCCCGGAATTTTAGGGCTTCTTCTTCCAACGCTTATCAGAAACCCGTAGTCGGCAGCTGTAAAAGCAGATACTCTATCGTAATCTATATTTCCTTCATCATCCAACAACCTGGTTGTGTTTGGAATATCATCAACCCCAAAACGAATAAAACTGAAAGAAGCTTGCGTGTGCGGATCTAGAATTGGTGCAGAAACTGCGGCATAATCGTACTTAGCAATTCCCGCAAAATACTCTGAGTGCATTAAAGAAACCTGCCATTTTCGTTCTGCCAAAGGCAATGCAGCCGGATTCCAATAACCGCCAGTAACATCATTTGCGCTTGCAACCATGCTATTTGCCATACCCATTGCACGGGCACCAACACCAATAGCCAAAAATTCGTTAGAGTATTTGGGCGCTTGCGCGAAGGCGTTATTTCCAAACAGGAAACATGTACACGTTAAGATGGAGACTAGAAGTAATCTGGTCATTTGAGGGAGTGAGTGTTAAAGTTACCAAAAATGCAGCTTTTTTAGCCGCATGTAGCACCGCCAACGGAAACGTTTTTAAAAAATTGTATCAACACTTGTTATTAGCTTTGGTGAGCAACAAATTCAAGGTGCTGCTAAGGTGGCAAATTGAGAGTCGTTAATGGGACAAAAAGTATTTTTCAATAATCTTGATGCACTTCGGTTTATCGCCTTTTTGTTCATTTTTCTAGGCCACTCCTTAGATACAGATAGTGCTGTAATTGCCAATTCATCTGTTTACGGCTGGGTAAAAAACTACGTTTACATTTTTGGCAAAACCGGATTCAGTTTTGCGTTTGTTCTTTCTAGCTACATAAATACGTGGGTAATTTTGGAGGAGCGCGACAATGCTGGACATTTTAAACCTTGGCTTTATTACATAAGGCGTGCCCTTAGAATTTGGCCTCTTTATTTCCTTGTACTTTTTATTGGTTTTGTGGTTCTGCCTTTGGCGATGGAGTTAATGAACCAGCCTTATCAAGAGGTTGGCAACCCCATTTACTTCATACTATTTGTCGGTAATTTCTTCTTAATTGAGCACGGCTGGACGCATTCTCCGATAATTAGCGTTTTGTGGAGCGTTTCTGTAGAAGAGCAGTTTTACATTTTCTGGCCCTTTCTTATGATTGTATTTAGGAAGAGTGAAAAATGGCTGCTTGCGCTGATGCTTGTTCTATTTGGCATCACGACATACCACTACTTTGGTACTGATGTAAACATTTGGTTTCACACACTTTTCTTACTCGGAGACATTGCACTTGGCGCCTTGTTTGCGTTCATCTCATTCAACAAAAACTGGGGCTACCAAACCTTAGAGAGGCTGAGCAAAACAAGCATTCTAGCCATCTATGCCGGGTTTATTCTCTCGCTACTTTTCTACCACAATCTGTTTGACAATCACCTGCTAGCCGGCTGGATAAACCTGATTATTGAAAAGATGTTTTACGCAGTTATTTTGTCCTTCTTCATTTTTGAACAGAACTTCTGTAAGAACAGCTTCTTTAAGTTCGGACGGCTAAAAACCATAACCTATTTAGGTGTAATTAGCTACGGTCTTTTTTGTTTTCACGAGATTGGTTTACTCATTGGAAACCGAGTGCTTAATCACTTTAATCTTTCAGAAAATGTTTGGGCATTTCTAGGGTTAAAACCGCTTATTGCGTTTTTAGTAATCCTTCCGCTTTCGCATCTAAGCTGGAACTACTTTGAGAAGCCAATTCTTAGACTAAAAAAACGTTTTTACACTAAGTAATCTCCTGATTTCTTTTTAGCAACTGAAGTTCAGAGCGCTGTTTAAGCTGCTCATTTTTCCGCTTAACAGAAGCCGTTTCTTCTTCACGCCTGCCTTCTTCATAAAGATTATTATAAAACTGCTGCTGTTCTTGATTTCCCATCAGTCCATAAAGCTTAATGAGTTCTGCCACCAAAGGCTGTTCATTAGATTTCAGGTTAATGCTTTTACAGAATTCGAGACCTTCTAGCAAGCTAGCTTCTGCCTCCTGCAGCCTTCCCATTTTACCGAGAGTAATTCCAATGTTCATCAAACTAATAACAACTCCGTGCTTGCTTTTCACCTGCTTGTTTAGTTTCAAAGCTTTACGCACCATTTCCAGTCCAAGAAAATACTCCCCCATGTAAACATGAACCCCAGCAATTCCGCCTAACATGTTGGCTGCTCCTTCTATTACGTTCAATTCTTGGTAATGGGCAAGTGCCTTTTCAAAAAACTCTCGTGCTTTTTGGTATTGCCCAAAATTGAAGTAAACGTGCCCAATATTACCTAGTATCGTTGCAGAAAATTCAACCTGATTATCGGCCTGAGCGTTCTCCAAGCCGGCTTCAAAATAGTCTAACGCAGTTTGGTACTGTTCTGTGCTACCGCAAATAATTCCCATTCCACAGTAACATCTGGCTATCCCGAACTTATCACCAGTTTTTGCGAAAATTTCTAGCCCATTTGCATAGTACTCTAGGCTCAAGGTATATTCTGCCAGCTTCCAAGCACAGGCAGCAAAACCTTCATAGGCTTTAGCAAGGTTTTCATCATCTTTTAAATCTTGAGCAATTGCAATTGCCTCATTTGCAAGTTTGCATCCCTCCAAAAAATTATCGTTTCCATACAACATAACTAGATCTAACATGACTTTAAGTCGTTCTGACTTAGACTCAAGTTTTTCTAACGTTTGTTCTAGTTGTTTTGCCGTGGCACTCATTTTTTGATAAAATATGCCACAAAGTAATGGCTTCAACACAGTTCTAAGATGTGCATGATATTACAAATAGCCTTTTTTGCCTTTACTAAATTTGCAAGATGAATCCAGTTAAACATATTCCAAACTTTATTACCGCCCTCAACCTATTGTGCGGTTGTTTGGCCATTTTAAGCATTGTTAATCATGATGCTTTAACGGCTGCATTCTTAGTGGTTGCTGCTGCCATTTTCGATTTTTTTGATGGGTTTGCTGCACGTCTTTTAAAAGTTTCATCGCCAATTGGTGCAGAGTTAGATTCGCTAGCAGACATGGTGACTTTTGGGGTTGTACCCGGAATGATGCTACTCTACTATTTGGCCGAAACAATTGGAGTTGAAGTTAGAGGACTTGAAAGTTTTCAAGAGAACCCAGCACTGTTTATCCCTCTACTTGTTCCCATTTTTTCAGCCTTAAGGCTAGCCAAATTTAATGTTGACACTAGGCAGTCTGATAGCTTTAGAGGACTACCCACACCAGCCAGCGCACTTTGGGTAATTTCTATTCCGCTTATGATGGAATACACTACGTTTGGAGGATTATGGGACCCCGAAACTGCCTATGTAAACAAGTGGTTTTTAATTGCTTCCTCCATTGGATTATCTGCAATTATGGTTTCCGACATTCCCTTACTTGCTATGAAATTCAAGTCTTTTGGCATCCAGGGCAACAAAGTCAGATATGGTTTCTTGATAATTTCTGCCGTTCTGTTAATAATTCTACGACCAGTTGCAATACCTATCGTCCTATCTTTGTACGTAGTAATTTCTATACTAAACAACCTAGTTAACAAGCCTAATGAAGTTTAAAGCCGAGATTGATGTAATGCCTAAAAAAGAACTTTTAGATCCGCAGGGAAAAGCGGTGAGTTCTAGTATGAAAAACCTTGGCTTACCAGAGGTAGGGAACGTTAGAATTGGCAAGCACATTTCTTTAGAGGTTGAAGCCGATAATGAAGCTTCTGCAAAAGAAAAAGTTGAAAAGGCGTGTAAAGATTTACTAGCCAATCAGATTATGGAAAGCTTTGAAATTGAGTTGTCTGAGGCTTAGTCTCGCAACACAAAGTTTTGTCCTAAATAAACTCTTCTTACCTGCTCATCAGAAGCCAATTCTTCAGCCGTTCCGGCTTTTAGAATATCACCTTCAAAAAGCAAATAAGCACGATCGGTAATCCGGAGTGTTTCGTGCACGTTATGATCGGTGATAAGAATACCGATGTTCTTTTCTTTCAGCTTGGCTACAATTTGCTGAATATCTTCTACCGCAATTGGATCTACACCAGCAAAAGGCTCATCTAGCAAAATAAAATTCGGGTTTACAGCCAGGCATCTTGCAATTTCGGTTCTTCTGCGCTCACCACCAGAAAGCAAATCGCCTCGATTGGTTCTTACATGCTGCAATCCAAACTCATCGAGTAAAGATTCTAGCTTTTCGTGCTGTTCAGCTTTGCTGGCTCCTATCATTTCTAACACTGCAAGAATGTTGTCTTCAACGGTTAGCTTTCTAAAAACGGAAGCTTCTTGCGGTAAGTAGCCAATTCCCAATTGAGCACGCTTGTACATAGGCAAAGACGTTATGTCTCTATCATCTAAATAAACGGTGCCTTCGTTAGGTCTCACCAACCCTACAATCATATAAAATGATGTTGTTTTACCTGCACCATTTGGTCCTAGCAAACCAACAATTTCGCCTTGCTTTACATCAAAAGAAACGCCTTTAACAACCATTCGGCTGCCGTACTTTTTCTTTATGTTATCTGCACTAAGTTTCATTAGAATCTAATTCCGGCTCTAACCCTAAAACCCCAGCCTTTTGCTTTACCAAGCTGTGCAACATTAGGATTCTCTAAATGAGTAAATCGCTTTACCAAATCAACGCTAAGTACTTTGAAAATATTTTCAATCCCAACGCTGGCTTCAACGTAAGGCATTTTCTCTAACGTAAATGTTACCTGCTCGTACTGAGGATTTCCGAATTGATCCAGAATTGCGTCTCCATCTTTATCAACTTCCAACCTTGATGGATAATTGAAAATTCGGCTATCCTCTGTTAATCCTGGCGTGTTGTCAATCGAAACTCCGCCCCAAACAGCTTTTACTCCAGTGGTTAACCTCCACTTTAACTTCTTCATAAATGGAATTTTATTGAAGAAGAAGCCATTGAAATGGTGTCTGTAATCGAAAGCAATGTACTTGTCGCTCACAAACTCAAACCAGTTCATCATATTAAACGTGTTTGGATCATGGAAAAATGTCTGATTCCCTCTATGCACAAAAAGCAGCGGAAAAGGCAATCTTCCAAACATATAACCAGCTTCTAGCTGAGAATCTCCGAACCCAATTGGACTGATAAAGAAGCGTTTAAAAACCCGCACTCCTATTTTATGATACTCGTATTGTGCCCCTAACAAACCTGGAATTCCGTACGAATAGCTGGCTTCAAAAATGGGATGCTTCGTTATTAAGGGTACGTTAGATGCCCGACCTTCGTAATACTTGGTATTTGGTGCATATTTCAACGAAAAACCAATCTCGTTAGTCACCACCTGCTTCGGGTCTGGAATCGTAGGGTCAATCGGATCAAATGTTAGTGCTCCAGCAACTTCTCTTCTTCTATGTTCGGCATTTAATCCAAGCGTTAATCCAAAGCCCCATTCCTTTAAATATTTGAGTCGGTAAGAATCATAATAGATTCTGAGGTTTGCCGCTCCTCCAGTTGTAAGCGAAAGGAAAATATTGTCATCGCTGGCAAGCAACAGAGCCTGTCCTGGCAACTGCAGGTCTCTTTGAAATTCCGATGTAATACTGTGATACGGACGTCTTTTGATATAGTAAGTTCCGCCAGCCCCAAACTTAAAC
The DNA here is from genome assembly GCA_049608805.1 of Flavobacteriales bacterium. GTDB lineage: Bacteria > Bacteroidota > Bacteroidia > UBA10329 > UBA10329 > UBA10329. Next base: position 14,497 of record JBMYXX010000029.1, read on the forward strand.
CGCTTATCTTTTCTATCATCCAAACCATAAGCGATGTACGAATGCAGCCTGAACTTTTCGCTCAGTTTTTTATTGGTTCTAATTGAAAATCTAAACCGCCATTTCTCAACCGGATTAACACTTACCAAGTTCCAAAGCGGACCAATATCAACAGGGCCAACTTCGTAAAACCCAGATATAATTAAGAACAGCAAATTCATGGTTCGCTTAAAGGCTGGTAGCTCCTTCATTTCTGAAGTCATATCATAAACTCCTTGCTCGTTTTTATTGAGTTCCTCATGTCGGGCATCGCCCCAAAACTCTTCACCTTTTTGCTTGGCATCTTCCATTACCAAATAGCGTTCTGGCATAGCCCAAATTGAGTCTGGCGCGGGTTCGTTTACTTTAATATCCTCGTACGTAACCGTTTTCTTACCATACATACCCATGCTATTGGTAAGCAGGTTATAATCGATGGTCATTTGATCTTTTACAATGTGCCATTTAAGCTCATCAGAAAAATCAAATTCTTGTAAAATCTGAACCGCACTTACAAAGTTGATGTTGGCGCTTCTATTAATATTCATCTTCACCTTTTTAACGGCATAAGAAGAATCTAAGGCAATCCATAAATCTCCTCTAAAGGCTAAATCTGCGGGGTTTCTAGGCTGAAACGCAAGCTTCACAACTTGGGTGCCGCTCATCTCCATTGTATCTAAAATGAAGTACTTGTAGCTAATTGGAGCAATGTCTGAAATTGGGCTCTTAAACTGCTTTTCCATAAGCAGAATGGTATTATCGTAGATATCAATATCCTGATAAATTTTCTCCATGAAATAGTCAATTCCCTGCTCATCCATAAAGTCTTCAAAACCCACCGTTTTTAAACCGTAGGTTATCTCTTTCTCCGTTTTTGGGCTTTTACGCATATAAATCTGCGACTTAGTCTCGGTGAGATAAAGCGGCAGATAAGGCTTGCCATTTACCTCAGAAGTATCTACATATTCCCACATAAAACCGAACTTTTTAAAAACCCCACGGCTCATAAACTTTTCGGTAATGTTATTCAGATCTAGCTGAAGCTTCTCGTACTTATCAAACTGGTAGTGATCAAATCCTTCCTTACGGTTGCTTTCGCGATGAGCAACAACCTTTTTAATAAGCGTTACTGCCGGATTTTCCTTGTTTTTGTATCGGCCTTTTTTGGCTTTAACCGTTACTTCTTCTAGCTTAATTTGAGTTGGTTCTAGCTTAAAGTCTATGGTGTTGTTTTCGCCCTGAACAACAGCTTGTTCCATGGGTTGATAACCCATAAACGAGGCCACAACCTTGTCTGAGCCCCATTTAGTATCCATCTGATACTTGCCGTTAAAATCGGTAGTGGTTCCTATGTTTTTACCTACAAAAGCAACATTTACAAACGGCAACGGTTGGCCGGTTTGCGCATCGGTAATTGTGCCTTTAACCTTGGTAGCATCCTGAGCCAAAACCGACCCAAAAAAGAGGACAATAACCCCAACAAAAAAACACCTCAGACTCATCGTCAATCCTTCCACGCGTCTATCATCTAAATTCAAATATCAGCATTTGCCTTCGCTTCATTTCTCAAAACCAGTGCCGAAACCCAGATGCTTACTTCGTACAGCAGCATTAGCGGAAAGAAAACCAGCACCTGACTAGAAACATCTGGCGGAGTAATAACTGCCGCCAAAACCAACACTCCAACTACAGCATGCCTTCTATATTGCCTCAAAGAATCTGGCGTAACCACACCAATTTTGGTTAAGAAATACATGAACATTGGCAGTTCAAACACCAGCCCACTGGCGAGCACAAGTGTAGAAATTGTGCTGAAATAACTATTCAAATCAATCTGATTGGTTACTAAATCGCTTACATGATATCCACCCAAAAAATTAACTGATAGGGGTGAAATAATGTAGTAACCAAATAGGACTCCTAACGCAAAGAGAAAGGATGTATAAAACACCATTCCGGTTGCGTACTTACGCTCACTTGTATGTAAACCAGGCTTAATAAATCTCCAGATTTCAAAAACGATATATGGAAACGACACAATGAAACCAGCAATAATTGAAACAACTATGTGCGTAGTAAACTGACCTGCCATGCTAATGTTAATGAGCTCAAACGGAATATCTGTAATGCACAACAAATCGCTAAGACCGAATTTTTCTGATGCTTTGCAAAGCATTCTGTAAGTCCAGAAATCGCCTTTTTTTGGGCCGAGAAGTACGGTATCGAAAATGAACGATTTGGCTATAAATGCTGTTGCTGCGAACACAAAAACACTAGCAACCGACCGAACCAAATGCCACCGCAGCACTTCTAGATGCTCCAAAAAGGACATGTCTCCTTCTTCTGGCAAATCATCTGACTGAACATCTTTACTCATGGGCTGCAAATGTAATGTGCTACAGGCAGTAATATGGTAGCAATTGTTCTTATTTCCCAACCAATAGCAAACCACTGTGTTTGCTTCAAAATCTTTCACCGATTTTACCACTTCCGTTCTAGTAGTTTCGGTTCCCAACGCTATATTCGAACCTGAAACATGTTAGTTCTTCATTCTATGAAAGGAGAAGTAAGCAAGGCGATGTTGGGCAAACAATGAAAATGAATTCAAAAAAGGTATTAGCCAGCGCAGGTTTTTTGCTGGTAATTGCTTTTACAGCAGTGTACTCAAATCATTTTAACAATGGGTTTCATTTCGATGACAGCCACACTATTCAGAGCAACATTTACATCAAAGACCTCGCTTACTTCAAGCAGTATTTCACAGACTCGCAAACAAACAGTTCGTTACCAACCAACCAATCTTACAGACCATTAGTTACGCTATCTACAGCTGTAGATTATTGGCTTGCCGGCAATAAGCTAGACCCTTTCTACTTTCATCTTTCCACCTTTTTATGGGTCATTCTGCAAGGAGGATTGATGTTTTTGATGTTTAGAAAAGTCTTGAAAAAACTGGCTTCAGAAACAGTTGCTAGCAGCATCTCTCTGTTTGCCGTTGCTTGGTACGTTTTGCATACCGCCAATGCAGAAACCATCAATTACATCTCGGCAAGGTCAGACATTCTATCAACCATTGCGGTAATTGGTGCTTTGGTGGTTTTTCAATACGCATCGGGCAAATTGAAATGGTTGAGTTTACCAATTGTGGCGCTTGGTGTTTTAGTAAAACCTACTGCGGTAATGTTTGCGCCAATTCTGTTGGTTTATTTCATCCTTATCGATGGCAACTTATCCATCAACCTAACAGACAAAAAGTTTTGGGGTGGAACGATTAGACCGCTTCTCACATCAATCCCTGTATTTGCCGCATGCGGATTTTTCTTCTGGTTTACCCAACACATGGAGTCTGACACTTGGGTTCCTGGCGGCAATTCACCATATCAATACCTAATCACTCAACCATTTGTTTTACTAAGATATTTCTGGACGTTTTTCATCCCAGTTAACCTAAGCGCAGATACAGACTGGACACTGGTTGAAAGCCTATTAGACTATCGTTTTATCGTTGGAATGCTCTTCTTAATTACTCTGGCGGCAGCGATTATTTACACATCTAAAAAAGCAGATTTACGACCAGTTTCGTTCGGGTTGTTATGGTTCATTATATCGCTTGCACCAACCTCCAGTATTATCCCACTTTCTGAAGTAACCAACGACCACAGAATGTACTTTCCTTTTGTTGGTCTCGCGCTAGCAGCAACTTGGC
>JBMYXX010000030.1:0-18064 GCA_049608805.1 Flavobacteriales bacterium
TATCTACTTCTACTGTTGCTACTCCGCAGTTATCGTCAGTAGTTGGTGTTCCGATGCTTGCTGAAGAAGTACACAAGTCAGCATCCATTGAGATGTTCGCTTCTGCTGGGCAAGTGATGGTTGGGCCTTCATCATCTGTAACAACAACATCTTGCGTACAAGTTGCTGTGTTGCCGTTGTCGTCAGTTACCGTCCAAGTAACTGTAGTTGTTCCTAACGAATAAGGACCTGCGTTATCTACTTCTACTGTTGCAACACCACAGTTATCGTCTGTAGTTGGTGTTCCGATTGAAGCTGAAGAAGTACACAAGTCAGCATCCATTGAGATGTTTGCTTCGGCTGGGCAAATGATGGTTGGGTTTTCAGAATCACTCTGCTCAACCGTTCCCGAATCAGAATCAGTACAACCATTTGCATCGGTTACTGTAACCGTGTACGTGCCGATACCAACACCAGAAATTGAAGAACTACTTGCTCCTCCAGGAGTCCAAGAGTAATTGTAACCGGAGGTTCCGCCAGAAGCAGTTGCCGAAAGTGAACCGTCTGTTCCGCCAGAACAAATTACGTCTGCATCAACAGTAACCGAAGCCGTTGGCTCTGGATAAACTGTCATTAAAGCAGATGCACTTGCCGTACAGTTTGAAGCTATAAAGATTACATAGTGAGTTACTGTGTAATCGCCATCAGCCAAATAAGAATGAGATGGGTTTTCATCAGTTGAATTGTTGCCATCACCAAAAGTCCAGTAATGAGAAACTGTACCTCCAGTTGCGCCTGAATTTGTAAAACTGAACGAGTTTCCATCAAAACACTGGCTTTGATCGTTTGTGTTGAAATCTGGACGGATAACCGTAACCGTTTCAGTTGAAGTCTCAGTTTGAGAACCACAAGCATCAGTAACAGTATAAGTGTAAGTAGTAGTTGTTGTTGGAGAAACAGTAACGTTGTTTCCAGCAGGTGCTCCGTTGTTCCAAGAACCTGTATAAGGTGGTAAACTTCCGGTTGTGCTGGCAGTTAAATCTGCAGATTGGCCAAGACAAATAGTTGTTTCTCCCGTTGTAGTTAGAGCAAGAGGAATGTCATTATCAATTACGTTGAGAGTTGCAGAACCAGGTGCAAGACAATCGCAAGGTGGCTGATCCATATTTACAACAATGGTCTCAACGCCTTCAACCATAAAATCTAGAGGAACCACGATTGGAATAACCACTGAATCCTCTCCAGCAGGAATAGTTACGGATGTTGGGAACGTATTGTAATCTGTTCCCATCGTAGCAGTACCCCCAATACTGTAAGTAGCAGATATGGCCGAAGAATTGTTTGACTGGTCAACTCTGTAAAAGACAACTGATTCGTCTGAACAACCTTCCTCAATTCCAGCATTGGTAAAGTCAACTGTAATACCTCCACCAGAAGAAAAACTTCCGGCTTCTAAGAACACACCAGAATCCAAAACTCTATCACCAGCATCGGCAATAGCCAATCTTATGTGATAGGTTTGGCAAGGCTGAACAATAACCTGCGCAGTTAATACGGTGGTGTAACCATCATACTGTACATCAACACCACCCGCATTTGACACGTAATAAGAGCTGTTAGTACCTGGGCCAAGATCGTCATCGCCTAAATTGACATTATTAATTGCCACCGGTGTGGTTGTTCCAGGTATAAGTGCAATATTTCTAGAGCCCCCAGGGAAACCAGCAGGAGACGTAAAAGGCCCGGTTATTCCAGGACCCGCAACGAAAAATCCAAACACATCGTTGAATTCAGAGCCTACGTATTCCGGGTACTCCTCTGATGCAAACACATATCTAAACGTTAGCGTATCGTCTTCTGGGACAAAATCAAACTCTAAGACAACAGCATCAAAAGTGCTTTCCGTTGCTAATACAGTTAAATCTGCGTCTCCTCCTCTACCCTGATTATCACCATCGTTATCATCATCATTTGGACCAATCGCAACATCAGCCTCTCCAGTTGTGAGTAGGATACCATTCTGCATGGTAAAGGTTGTTCCAGAAGCGTCAAACGTACCAGATGCAGAAGCAGGTCCGGTGTAACTAATATTAGAGGCCGTCACACACGATCCAAGCAAAACATTCTCCACCAAAGCTTCTACTTCGGATGTACTTGATGCCTGATCTACTGAAATTTGAGCGTTGACTGTACCAACACCCAAGAAAACATTCAATAAAAAAGCCAATGAAAATAGGCCCTTTAATAACGTTTGTCTTGCACTTACTTCAACATTCTTCATGCTACTAGTCGATTTTTATTCCTGATATGGCGCAAATTTATGTCTTCATCTTTACTTTTGCACCATAAATCGACAAATAACAGGGATTTATCGAACAACGACATGATGACTTTCGAACAAAGAGCACTGAGATTGATTTCAATAAAAGGGTTGTTTCTTGCTTTACTGGCACTAGGAACGGCAAAACCCAACCAAATCAGCGCGCAAGAAGTTGAGGCCACTAAAGACTCAACCAAGCAAAAGCCGTATGTCGTTTTTGGTGCTGGAATTGGAGGGACTCACTTTACGGGAGATGTGAGAGATGCGGCAGAAAGAGCTACTGCTCACATTATAGGAAACCGATTTGCGTATGATGTAAACGTAGGCGTAGGTTTATCCAAATCCTTCGTACTAAACCTAAACGCCATTTATGGGAAAGTGAGTGGTAACGAAAACACATTTAGGCTAAACCGCAACTTTGAATCTCAAATGGTTTTAGCTGGGCTTAATGTCGAATACAACTTTAGAGGTCTTTGGAAGAAAAAAGCTCCGGTTATAAGTCCGTTGCTTACAGCTGGTGCTTACTACAGCAATTACTTCAACATTAATACCGATGTAATTGGAGACAACAATCTAGGATATCACTACTGGTCTGACGGAAAAATTAGAAACATTGCCGAAGACGCTCCTAATTCTGATGATGCAGAGTTAATGAGTAGAGATTTTGATTATGAAACCCCACTTGTAAACGGTCAGGTTCATTCTTTTTCGGCTGCGCTTGGACTAGGTTTAGACTTGCACCTAAGTAAGTCTCTTGCTCTTCGTTTACAGAGCAGATATTTCTTTGCCATTACAGATAAAGTTGATGGTTATTCTACATCGGGAATGGAAAACATGAAGGATGGTTTTTTCTTCAACCAACTCTCATTAATAGTAAACACTGCATCCTTTGGCAAAAACAGAAAAGCGGAAGAGCCAGCGTATAAATACTTGTTTGATTTTGCCCAGCTAGAGGCACAAGAAGACGAAGATTTAGATGGAGATGGCGTGAAAGATATTGTAGATAAATGTGCTGCAACACCTTCTGGTGTAGAAGTAGATAAACATGGTTGCCCGATTGATAAAGACGAAGACGGAATTCCAGATTACCGAGATGCTGATTCTGAAACGGAGGAAGGCGCAATTGTAGATGCACTTGGACAGCCAGTTGACTACGAATTGGAAGAAGAACGATGGATTGATAATCAAGGAGCACAGGTCATTTCTTGGAACAAGAAATACCCGAACCCTAGGTACGCAAAAGAAGGAAACTACACCGTTGCGTTTAGCCTGTCTAACGAAGTAAAACTCAACGAAACTGCCCTACTTAAACAATACCCAAAACTCAGCAAAAAGGAGTTATCTGACTCTTTGGTTGTTTACAGTATGGGCACCTACGAGAAGTTTGAAGATGCTGCTGAAGAAAGCAAGAAAATAAACTCAAGCGTTAACCCTCAAGCCTATGTAGTATCTCCTGAATATGCGGAACGGGTTGCGGTGGCATTCGTAGAATTCAATGTGCCAGACTCAATTAAAAACCGAGATTCTTACGGTATAGTTGAATCAATTAAGAAAGTTAAAACCAGCGAATCGTATAAAAACCCACAGCTGCAAAGCACAACTTCTAGGTTCGAAGGACACCTAGAAAATGGCATTCCAGAATACATTCTGGTAGAACAATACCTAAGAGGAATTGCACCTTTTGCATGGGACGAAACCATTAAAGCAACTTACTCAGAAGTGAACACAAGTCTTAAAGCCAATCCTGTAACCAAACCGGCAGATGTACAGACAAACGCGATGGCTGATGAACAAGCAGATAAGAACACCGAGGTAGCAACGGCTGATTCGGAGAAAAAACCAATTGCCGAGTTTAAACTGAGCCCTAACGCCAAGTTTGATTTCATGCCAACAATTGAAAAATACAAGGTGGCAGATATCGACAACGATGGTATGACCACACATCAGGAAATTGAGTTTACACTCAATGCGATTGTTGAGGGAAAAGGCCAAATGGAAGTAGATGAATTCAACGAGATGGTTGTTGTTTTCACCGACTTTACCGAGAATGTTGACCCTGTTGATTTTGGTGGTACAAAGGCCGCCTACTATGATGGAAAGCTTACAATTTTCAAACCTCGCAATACCGAGCTTGAAGAAGATACTCGCAGGTTATTAGCAGGCAAGTATGGCAAAGCAGACTTTAATGGCGATGGAGAGCTTTCGCCAGATGAGGTGCAACAACTAATTGCGCTCTTTATGGGAGGAGAAGAAATCTATCCATCAGAAAAAATCTATGAGCTTATTGACCTCTATTTCGAATAGAGATTTAACCATTTGAATTCTTCGTCATACCTTTAGGTTTTACCTATGCTCAACCACACAAATTTGAGCGAGAAAAACCTACACCAATGAAATCCTTTTGGATTAACCTTTTCAGCATTCTATGCGCTGTATTTATCGTTTCAAACACCTCTACTGCGCAAGAAAATAATAGCGCTTCAAAAAAAGATTCGACCCAAAAACCGGTTGATGTTACTATAAGCATTGGCGGAGGAGCAGTTCACTTTTTAGGAGATGTAGAAGATGCTAAAAACCAACCTACGGTTCAAATTATTGGCAACAGAACCGCCTTCGATTTTTCTTTTGGTATTGGACTGTCAAAATCATTCACAGCCAATCTAAACCTGATTTACGGCAGGTTAAGCGGTAATGAAAATACGTTTGAGAGTCACCGCAATTTTGACTCTAAAATGTTCCAGGGCGGAATTAATTTCGAGTACAATTTTGGCAACTTCTATAAGACCAAAATCCCCGTAATTAACCCATTCATAAACGCTGGTGTTTACTACAGTTCTTACTTTAACATTAGCACAGACCTCAGATCAGAAGACGGTACATATTTCTATTGGTCTGATGGTAGAATCAGAGATCAGGAAGAAACCGGAGACCCGTTACTTGACGAAACAGCCAGTAATATTTCTCGAGACTTCACTTACGAAACATTCCTGCCTAAACGCAGCATTCATTCTGGTTCTGTAAGTGGTGGTTTAGGCTTCGATTTGCACCTAGCACATCCGTTTACGGTGAGAATAATGAGCAAGTATTTTCACTCTTTTACAGACGGTATAGATGGTGTAGATGATGGCTCCTTGGCCGAAGCAAAAGATGGATTCTTTTTCACCACACTCTCATTGATGATTCACCCAATGGGATTTCTTAAAAAAGACAAGAGACCTGACCCAAAATACAAGTACATCATTAACATGGATGAACTTGATAATGACGATACCGATGAAGATGGGGTTTATGATTTATCCGACTTATGTGCGGCCACACCTAAAGGCGTAAAAGTTGATAAAACTGGCTGTCCGTTAGATGATGACAAAGACGGAATTCCCAACTACAGAGACAAGGGTGCCGACTCTCCTAGCGATTTAATTGTTGACCAAAATGGTGTTCCTATCAACTACAGATTGATTGCAGAACGATGGAGCGATTCTCCTAATGTCTATGGCATCACCTGGGACAAAGACTATGATAATCCACGGTTTACCGAAGATGAAGGTTACACGGTAAACGTTGATATTGAAGACGGAGAGGAGAACTCAAAATCTAGAGAGCGAGTTTTACAAATCCCTGAGTTGAGAAAAGAGGTGGTAAACGATTCAATAATTATTTACCGCTTAGGGGTTTATGAGAAGTATGCAGACGTTGAAAAGAAAAAAGACGAACTCCATCAGGACGGAATTTACCTCGCCTACACGGTTCCAGAAAGCTCTTCTATTGAAGCTGCCAAAAAGTATTTAGATGGTGTTGACTACGAACCGAAAAGCACTGAGTCTTTTGGCATCAAAGAGTCAATAACCAGAATAAAAACAAGTGAAGCTTACGGTCAGCCACAGCTAGAGTTCGCCATCTCACGGTTTGAAAGATACTTGTATGATGGTCAAAGCGAAGCCGAAATTGCCACACCTTATTTCAATGCCATTTCGGCCTTTGATTCTGATAAAATTGTTGGCGAAGAAAGAGACCTTCTGGCTATCCGATTGAACAAAAAGAAAGCAGAAGGCACCGCAAATGCTGAGACTCAAGAACCAAAGCTTAAAGAACCAATTCCCGCCACCAAAGCAGAAGTTGCCAGAGAAAAGGAAAACAAAAAACCCCAAGAGGCTGTAGAGGAAATTGCCGATTCTCAACCAACCATTGAGAAGTTTAAAGAAGCTGAGAAAGCATTAGAAAAAGAGCCAAAAGTTGTTCAACACGCTGAGCAAAAACCAGCTAGCGAAGAAGCAATTAAGACCAACACAGATGTTAAATCAGCTTCGCTCAGCAATGAAGCATTGAGCGCAGCAATTGATGAAATTCGTTCTACTTCAAAACTGAATACTCAGCCACGGATTAACTATGCACCGGTTAAACCGAGATTCAAAGCTGCAGATGCTAATGGTGATCAGCTTATTTCTGCAGAAGAGGTTCAAGCGGTGCTTGACAACATTCTAAAAGGAGATTCCGACTTTACAGAATATCAGTTCAATGAAATGAACACATACTTCACTGATTTCACCAAAAATGTAGAACCAATAAATTTTGGCGGAACCAAGGTTGCGTTTGTTAATGGCACACTTACCATTCTAAAAACTGAGGGCGGAGAATACAAACCAGAATCTCGAAGACTTCTGGCTAAAAAATATAAAGAGGCCGATTTTAACGGAGATGGCGAACTAATGCCAGAAGAAGTTCAGCAGATGATTGGCCTATTTATGAAAGGTGGCTCTTCATACTCTCATGAGAAACTCCATGAGCTGATTGACCTATACTTTGATTAATGGAAAGCCTTAATCCTGCTCAGGTAGGTACTCGTCTTCCGAAAGCTCTCCGATAATTTCGAATTCTGTTCTGCGATTCAGCGCTCGGCCATCAGGATTATCAGAACCATCTGGATTTTCGTTTGCAGCAATCGGCCGAGACTCTCCGTAACCCGCATCCTTAAGCCTGCGAGCGTCAACACCTTTCGAAATCATGTAATCCACCACACTTTTAGCTCTCTCCTTAGAGAGTTTTAGGTTATAAGCATCAGAACCCTTCGCATCCGTGTGAGATGAAAGCTCAATGATTATCTGTGGGTTTTCAGTCATAATCGGGTAAAGCCCAGTATCTAAACTAATTTTTGCTGATGCAGTAAGATTAGCACTATCAAAATCATAGAGAATCCCCTCCAATACAATCGGTTTTTTAGGAATCTTCTTCAGCTGAAGCTGGACATTCAGAGTATCCGCTGGAGTTCTATTTTTTGTGGTTACATCAACCATATCGTTAAAATAGCCGTCTTTCTTAGCCTCAATGGTGTAGTCTTTATCTGGCTCTAGCGTAAAGCTGAATGTACATGGATTAACCCTCAACTCTTCCGCCAAATACTTCTCGCCAGTTGCGGGGTCTTTCATGTACAAAAACACGTCCACCTCATCTAAACAGGTAGAATCAATCACCAAACCGTTAAGGTGGATATTGACATATTCCACAAACTCAAACGAATAAATATCATCGCAACAAGTAGCATTCATTAAAGCAACACCTCCTTCTCTATTAGACACTAAAAACCCAGTTTGCCGGTCTTTATTCAACACAAAATCGAAATCATCAGCAGGAGAGTTTACCGCTTTACCCAAATGCTGAAGCGAGTCTTTAGACCATTTAGTTTTTTCGCCTTCAATCTTGTAAACGTCCAGTCCGCCAAGACCAACCCTGCCATCGGTACTGAAGTACAACGAGTGTGTGGAAACATCGTAAAACGGGGTGAACTCCGTGCCAGGAGTGTTGATGGCAGCGCCTGCGTTTTTAGGTGTTCGAAAGCGTTTAGTTCTCGCATGAAACTCAGTGTACCAAATATCAAGACCACCTTTTCCTTCTGGCCTATCAGAAACAAAGTAGATTACCTCCTGATTTCGCTTCGATTCTCGACCAATTGTGGGTTGCGTAGTGGTATAGTTGGGTAGATTAATCTGATCATTCATTTTAATCGGATCGCCCCATTTATCTCCGTCCTTTTCTGCGTAATAAAGGTGGCAAATAACCTTTCCGACAAAGTTTTCTTGACACTGCGTGAAATACAATCGCTGACCATCAGCAGACAATGCTCCATTTCCAATATGTTGCGCTGGGTCTCCTGTAACTGCCTTAAACTCCCCAGCAGATTTCCACTTATCGTCTTCCTTTTTGGCGAGATAAAACTTTCGCTTTGGAAGGTCCAGAGCATCAACATCCTCTAAATCATAAAACTCAACCTCCTCGCTAACCAACGACCCATACAAAAGTGTTTTATCATCCAACGGAATAGGCGAAAACTCAATATGCGCCTTATTGATACTTTCATCTAAATGCGCCACCTCCGCTGTGTTCACAGAATCTTGCATGGCCATGGCCAACTCGCACCCAGCAATTTTATTCGCGGTTACTCGCCTATACCATTTATCATCCATGTTAGAGGCAAAGCGCTTGAACTTGATAAAATTGCTCTTGGCGTCCTTGTACTTCCCTGTTTGCATGAACATATCACCAGCATGATACAAGGCCATTGGCTTCTTTTGTCCGCCAGTTAGCTTAATGTATTTCCAATATGCATCGGCTGCATGTTCGTAATCCCTCGCTCCGCGATAAAGTTCTGCCAGTTGATGAACCGCAGCAGCATTTTCCGGCTTACGTTTTACCCATTCTTTGTAATAGACCAAAGCAGAATATGTGTCTCCGAGTCGAAGCGAATTGGTAGCCAAACCTTTGACTTTCCTCAATCCAAGTTTCTCCGTTTCGGGAAGGCCTTGCTGCGCCAACGCAGGCGAAATCAGGCAACAGATGAAGCTAAATACTAGTATCTGTCGCAAGGGATGGCAACGCTTTTAGGAGTAAATAATGGGGCTGTGTAAACAATTGAAAGTTCAAACGTGGTTTTCTGATTGCTTTGTGCACTTAGCTTTGAAGTGTTCAAATCATAGCTAATTCCAACATCAAAGTTTTTGATGTTCATTCCGATAACTGGCGCCACGGCATCGCTGTTTCTTCCAAAACCTCCACGATACAAAACACCCAGAAACACATGCTTAACCATGGATTTCTGAAAGTGATATTTCACATTTCCTCCAATTACCATATCCTGCACTTTGGTCGTCCACATGTAGAGTAATTGCGGCTCTGCAGAGAACGTTTTATTGATTGGAACATCCACCAATACCTGCACACTTTGACGCGTTCTTAAACGCTCAACATGCGTTGTAAAATAAGTGTCTTTGGGTCTGGTTACGTGAAAAATAGAGAAACCAACCGTTGGCTTAAACTTTTTGAATTGGTGAGTCCAAGCAAAGCCCAAATTCATATCAAAGAATGCTTGAGAGGCTTTTATGTTGTCTTCGCCATTTGAAACATTTGGGTCAAAAATGCCATCATTATAAACCCATTGATCTGGGAACGTTTGGGTTGATAAATCTGTACTTTTCATCACCGCACCCATCTGAATACCAGCGCTTACTTCATGCCCCTTGATTACCTTTCGGTATGCACCCGTAACGAATATTTTGAAGGTGTTTAGCGCAAAACCAGCGTAGTTGTCGTTGGCTATAAGAATACCTGCATCAATCTCATCCTTGAAAAAGAAGAATTTCTTACTACCTCCAATATAACCCGTGGTAATTGCTTTGTTTATTTCCGGCCATTGATGTCGGTAGTTTCCAACTATACGAAAATCTCCTTCATACATACCAACCATACCTGGATTTAGGTTCTGCTGGTTGGTGTAAAATTGAGTGAGGTGTATGTCCTGCGCCTGAATTCCAGATGCAAAAAAGACCACCGATATGAGCAATGCTAGACCTCTCATCTACCACATATGCTGGCCGTTTGGCGTAAGGTTATCCAAGTATGTGCTAGCCATTTTCTGGTATTGCCCGTAGCTAAAATGGCAATCGCAGCCGTAGTACGACATGACGTTACCTGTATCTGGGTCATAGAAATCTCCGTTTGCATCCGTGAGCATACTTACAAAAACGCAGTCATCATTTATGTAATCTCCAGGAGGATCAAAAGGAACATATGGGTCTCCAGGCGTATCGCAAATTTGGTCTCCTTCCGTTTCGCAATTACTACCGTCAGCAAGTTCGGTTCCGTTGCCTTCAAACGTATGTTCTAACCCCCAGTAATGCCCCATTTCATGGTTAAGCGCACCGCCAGGCTTCACAATACAAATACCTCCGCCTTGTGTGTTATTAATCCCACCTAAATCAGCAAAACCTGCAACTCCTGGAGGGTCAATTATATGATTCACATAAAACACGTTAATTCGGTAAGCCTGATGGTGAGCCGTCGTCATCTGACTCCAATCTACACCACCAACTGCATCTAGCGTATCCCACTGAAAATTATCGATGTAGCGGAATTCACAGATTTCAAACGTTACACAGATTTCATCGAAGTAACTATTAACTCCTGCCAACTCTCCCTGAATATCGCCTTCGGTAACGTTAGGTTCTCCAAGGCTATCCTTGACTATATGAACTACAATAGAAAATGTTTTATCTAGACAAGGTAATTCAGACCTAGGCTCGTCAACCACCTCAGGGCTCCACGCCTCTTTTTCAGTAGTTGGCGCAAGACTTAACCCAGCAATTCCGAATACGAAAACCAGCAACAATAAGGCTTTAGAACGAAATTTTTGAAACCTGATTTTCTTCATTTAGGAAATCTGCGAATTGGGGTATGACACAAATGTATTCAGCGAAAGGTAACAAATGGATTGTTCAATGTTTAGAGGCATCCTTTTTATAAATTCACGTCCAGCTAGAAACACATTTCCAATAAAACGTATGCGGGCTGTTTGGTTGCTTCTTATTTTTCTCCTCACCGCATTTTCGGTTAGCTCGCAAACCGCAGATATTACTCAAGGCTGTGTTCCGTTAACAGTAGATTTTACCGCGCCCACTCCGAGCGGTCCAACTCATTTTTGGGTTTTTGGCGATGGTGCAACGTCAACAGGAGAGAACCCGCAGAACACATTTGTTACCCCAGGAACCTATAACATTGACTACAGCACTAGCTCTGGCGGCCCAGTTCTAGGAACCTTAACTATTACCGTTTACGAACAATTAACTCCAACTTTTACCGCAGACCCAACAGAAGGCTGCGCTCCACTTCAGGTAAATCTTACCAATACCACAACCGTTGGTGCAGGAATAAATGTTACGGGTGTAAGCTGGGTTTTTGGAGATGGTTCTAGCACAAATGGCGAAACTCCCAGTCAGTGGTTTACGCAGCCTGGCTCCTATTTTGTCTCTTTAGAAATACAGACCGATTTAGCCTCTTGCAATGCCACAGAGGTTTACAACGATGCAATTGTGGTTACGCCCGGCCCTAATGCCACATTTACAACCAATCCAAATCCGATGACTGCTTGCGACCCGCCTCTCGTAGTCTCGTTTACCAACAACAGCGGTTCTCCTAACCCTATAACCTTTGATTGGGACTTCGGGAATGGCAACACCTCTACAGACGAAGAACCTGCTGACCAAACCTTTACTGAAAATGGAAATTTCACGGTATCGTTAACCGTAACTGATGATTTAGGCTGCGCAACTACCATTCAGCGCCCGGTAACTATTGGTTCGCCAGAAACCGAATTTCTAATACCAGATACAATTTGTATTGAAGATTCTGTGCAGATGATTAACAGCTCATCAACTGGGTTTTACCAGTGGATATTTGCAGCTGGAAACGACCCCGTAATTACTTCTTTGGCGGAACCGTGGGTACATTTTAATACTCCAGGTTTGCAAGATGTGACGCTAACCACCAGTTCAGGTTCTTGTTCAAGCAGCGAAACCATTCAAATTTTGGTGGAAGACCCATCCGCAGAATTTACATCTACGCCCGACTATGCGTGTGTGGAACCCATGGATGTGCAGTTTACGCCTGTAAATACAGGCTATGCCGAATACCATTGGATTTTTGGAGATTCTACAATGAGCTCTTTGGTGAACCCAAACCATACATACACTTACGAAGACACTACCATTTATTCTTGGTATGGCATGGACACGTTGGTTACCGAATTGGCAATAATTTCTTCGGCAGGTTGCCGAGATACGGTCATGCACGTGGATACGCTTTGGCTGCCCAATGCAGTTTTCTTCCCAAACATAGCGGAGGGCTGCGTTCCGTTGACTGTAACATTTGCAGATTCTAGCACCTCAAGAGAAGACATTGTAAACTGGGAATGGCATCTTGGCGATGGAACGGTTGTCAACGCATCAGACAACTCCTCTCAATCTGTAACCTATACAGAACCAGGTCATTACAACTCTTATTTGGTTATTACCAATGCGGCAGGCTGTACAGATACATCGTATAACGTAACAACCATCGTGGGAGATGATTTATCGCCTGACTTTACCGTTGATGTCACCCAAGTTTGTCCTGGAGACCCAATACAATTCACGAATACAACCGCACTTTCAGATAGTGTTGATTACTGGCATTATTACTCTGAGACGAATAGGCAGTTTCATTGTTTTGACGACCCTAACCCAACTTGGCAGTTTACAAATGAAACAGGTCCACAAGATGTAACACTAATTGTTGGTTGGAACGGCTGTTTCTCCTCAACTACGTTGGATGATATTGTACAAGTTGATGGCCCTATTTCAGAAATTTTCTTCAACTGCGAATGCGAAACACCTTATCAGGTTGATTTTGAAGACCGAAGTCATGATATCACCAGTTTGCTTTGGGACTTTGGAGATGGACAAACATCTACCGACCCAAATCCTGTTCATATTTATGCTGCAACTGGAGATTATACGGTAACGCTCACAACCGAGAACACCAACTCAGGCTGCCCTACTTCTGTAGATTCTGCACCTATTTTCATCAGAGATATAGATGCACAGTTTCAATCAGACAGTGTCATTTGCAAAGGAATCCCCAGTCCTTTTGACGCTAGTTTATCTACAGATGTTTACAATCAATGTTGGAATGGTTACACATGGCAGTTTGATGATCCAACAAGAAGGCCAATTACGACTACCAACCCCAACTACCCTATTGACTTTCCTAACTCTGGACATTTTGGGGTAACACTTATTACCACAGACATTAATGGCTGTAGAGACACAGCACGTGGTGATGTTTCGGTTTATGGTATTGAAGCAGATTTCTCGTTATCTGACAACCACATTTGCGCACCATCGTCAATCGATTTCACAGACCAAACAACATCAGACACAACCATCTCTTCATGGGCTTGGGATTTTGGAGATTTCACTTCAGACATCGAGCAAAACCCATCGCATGAATATTCATTTTTTCAAGACTCCATTTTCACGCAGCTTATTGTAGAAAATATAGTTGGCTGCTCCGACACCGTGGATAGCGTTTTAGTTACTATGTACGAACCTGTAAGTAATATTAGCTCCAACCCATTCTTTGCCAATATCTGCGAAGGGGAAACAGTAAACTTTACCGCATCTGATTATACACAAGGCGGCTCTAACCTCAATTTCGACTGGGATTTTCAGGATGGAGGAATGAGCTCCGACCAAAACCCATCTCATCAATTTGAAAATGAAGGAACCTACGTTGTAGAAGTTGAGTTTACCGAGATTTCCACAGGCTGTTTGGGAACAAATACCAGAACGGTAAATGTGCAAGCTTTCCCTGAGGCTGGATTTACCGCAGGAGATTCACTCCCCATCTTTTGCGCACCTGCAAACGCAACTTTTATCGACACAACTGTAAGCAACGCTACTCACTCTAGAGTTTGGGATTTTGGAAATGGGTTTTCTGCCGTGAGCAGCCAGCCATCTACTGCGTACAGCACAAGCGGAGACTATACCGTAGAAATGATTGCCACCACCAGTTACGGATGCGCAGACACAGCTACTGTTGTTTACTCTGTCATCGCGCCAGCTGGTTCGTTTACTATTGATATAGATACTATTTGCCGTGGAGAAGAAATAACCTTTACGTTACAAGACACTAGTCAGGTTTACGATTTCATTTGGGATTTTGGCGATGGCAACTCCATCTCTAATCAAAACCCAGTAACGCACACATATACGTTTGTTCCTCCCTCTGGAGAAACCATTGGAAAATTAGTGGTTTCCGGCCTTTCTGGAGAGTGCCCAGACGAATCTACAATACCAATTTACATTCACGAAGTGGTAGCCGATTTTATAAGAAACGATGGTATTGACACAGCGCTTTGCTTTCAGCCTTACGACATCACCAATCAATCCTTAAACTCAGATGTTTTCTATTGGGATTTTGGCTTTGGCGGAACCGTGTCTGATGAGCAACCAGGCACGTTGAATTTCCCTGCCCCGGGTACGTATGATGTAACGCTTGGCGTAGCCAACCAGCTACTGGGTTGTAACGATACGATTGTAAAAACGGTGTTGTTGCACCCTATTCCGGAAGTTTTTTCCCTAGGAGACACCATTTGCGAAGGCGAAACAGGAGACCTTCAGGTGCTAAATCCTGATTTATCGGCTTCTTACACTTGGACATCAATAGAAGACGTAGCGGACGTAAACGCCACAACAACCACATCAAGCCCAGTACTTACCGCAGATTACGAGATTGCTGTTCTAGACACCAACGGCTGTTCTGATGTTGACACCAGCCAGATTCGAGTGATAAACCCACTTCTTTTGAGTGATTGGGACACAACCATTGTTATTGGCGATTCCATTTGTCTGCCAATACATGCCGAAGCTGGACTATACATGTTTGATTGGACTCCAACCGAAGGCCTAGATTGCGACACTTGCGGAAGTCCCTGCATTCAGCCATTAGAATTGATTAGCTACGCTGTTTCGGTTACCGATATTCTTGGTTGCTTTACGGCAGAAGCAGATTACACCATTGATATTTACCCTGAAACATTCATTTCTATGCCTACTACTTTCACGCCTAATGGCGATGGGCCAAATGATGTGATAACTGTTGAAGGTTGGGGTGTTAAGGAACTTATTGAATACCGAATTTTTAATCGCTGGGGAGAAGAACTTTTCCTTTCTACCGATATGGATATTGGCTGGGATGGCACATACAAAGGAGTACTCCAGAACAACGATGTTTACGTTTACAAAGTGAAAGCACTCACTTGGCGAGATGAGATTAAAACTCTAGAAGGGTACATTAATCTGATGCGTTAAAAAAGCAAGTTCACACTTACCTCCGAGTTAATCGAAACCTGCGTTTTACTTCTTTTCAGCGTGCATCTTAATGATGCTTTCACTCACTTCTGCATATAGCTTTTTAAGCTCTGGCGATAGCATTTGCTGATGCTCCTCCATCACTTTTACATCATTGCGTTTGGCAGGACCAGTTTGCAACGCCTTAGGATGGTCGGTTAAAATATTGGAAGCTGTTTTTTTGATGAGTGGCTTAAGAATATCCAAATTCATTCCGTTTTCCTCCAGAATTTGTTCTGAGAGCGCATAAAAGTGATTGCTAAAGTTGCAGGCAAACACAGCCGCTACATGAGAAACCTTTCTTTGTTCAGAAGTTAAAACTTGAACATTTTCACTTAACGAGCGCGCTAATTCTAGCAGAACACCTTCATTCCATTTTGAGTTTCCTTCAATGCAGAACGGAACTTCGCTCATGTCCACTTCCGCATCTTTATGCATGGTTTGCAGTGGATAGAAGACTCCAATTTTATCGGAGGCATTTTCCAAATCCGACATCGGAACGCTACCAGAAGTATGGGCTACAATTATCCCATTGGCAGAAACCTGATTGGCTACCGCTTTAACCGCATCGTCTTTCACGGCAATAATCACGACATCCGCTTCCTCAGGAATACTGTTGAATTCCGTTGAGAATTCACAGCCCAATTCAAACGCCAATCTTTCTCCATTTTCCGCAGAACGATTTATGATCTTGAGCAATTTATTGTTGGAACGCTTTAATGCATTTCCCAAATGATGCGCCATGTGACCAGCACCAATTAGAACTACGTTTTTGGGTTCGAGTGGCATGGTGCGAAGTTAGTTAGTCCATCAACATTCATAAACTATCTTTAGGCAACCTTGAAACCAGCTATTCTCACATTGACCATTTCATGCCTTGTCCTAATCTCATTTGGGCAATCGATAAGATTTTCAAAGCACTATGATGTCAACAATGGTCTTGGTGCATTGGTCGATGTAGTTGAATTGGATTCTGGAAGAATCCTTGCGGTCGGAAGTTCGCTTAACCTTAATAACACCATCAATCACTATGACCTTCATCATCTCATAACTGATGAGTACGGGATGCCCGTTTACAATCAAGTCTACTCAATTCCTGATGTCAGTATCAGCGGTCGTGCAGTCATTAAGAGCCAAAACTCCAATACAATCTATTCAGCAGGGTTTATTTGTGATTTTAGGGTTGAAAGTCCGAGTTACTGCGATTACTATTTCAGTAAACTTAACGCTGAAGGAGACACTGTCTTTTTCAAGACTTATGAGCGATTGGATACATGTGATTTGCTAACTGGAATGATTCAAACCAAACCTAATCGCATTGTTTTAATGGGTTACACTTGCAACGACACCACCACCGCAAATCGAGATGCTATGTTCATTACGGTGGACACTTTGGGAAACGTCATCAATCAGGTTGTTTGGGGAGGTAGTCGATTGGATTATGTTCGAAATGGGCTGGTGATGAATGAATTTGGGGAGGCGTTAATTCTTGGTTACACTGCAAGTTATGCAGGGTCGGACAACGATAGTTGGGTATTAAACATTGACAGCATTGGAAATGTAAATTGGCATCAAGTATACAACCACATTTCAAATCAAGGTGACGCATGTTCGGGTATTACATTACAACCTGACGGCAACTATATTCTTTCTGGAAATGGGGATGTTGGAACAAGCGAAACAGATTTTTATCTGATGAAAATTGACCAAAGTGGAGGTGTTATCTGGACAAGAGAATATGCTCTACCTGGAACTCAAGGTTTTTGGTGGTCGCAAGGACTTGAAGACGGAACGGTTTATTCCTGCGGTGCCACCGCAGAGACAAACGACCAAGGAGGTATGCTTGTGAAGAGTGATTTGAACGGTGACACAATTTGGATGAGAACTTACAATCCGTCAGGCGGAAATGACCTGCTATACAACATGAAAATCCTTTCAAATGGAGACATTGTAATGGTAGGTCAGGGCCGCGATTCTGTTCCGTCAACTCAGGATGGCTGGTTGATTCGAGTTGATCAATACGGTTGTGTGATTGAAAATTGCCATTCCGTGGGCATTGAGGAGGTTGGTACTAAATGGGAAGGTATTGTTTGGGTTTATCCGAACCCAGTTTCGGACATTCTGACAATTTCTGTTCCACCTGAATTACAAATTGAGATTGTTAGGTTAATCAACATACACGGTCAGATTGTATCGGAAAACCCAAATTCGAGAACAATAGACGTTCGTGGCTTAGCAAATGGCGTATACGTTCTACAAATTCAGTCCAATGATGGAAAACTCTATCACAATAGAATTGTAGTGGAACACTAAGCGGCCTTCAACCTTCTGCGCATCGCCATTATGGTTCCGATAACCATTACCAAGCAACCCGCCCAAAGGATATTTATCCAAGGGAAAATCATGGCTTGCATTACAATGAATTCGCGGTAGTTGTCTGGCTTTTCAAAAACAGCAATTTCTGCCTTTCCTTGCTCTGGCAATATTTTGTTTACCACAAACCGAAGACCAAGGTCTTTCAATTCGCCAGGTAGCGGCAACACCATTCTAT
>JBMYXX010000031.1:0-17953 GCA_049608805.1 Flavobacteriales bacterium
ACAACGTAATAGTTACCGATGCTAACGGATGTGAGCAAGGATTCTTTATTCCTGTTGATCATGTTGATGGTCCTACTGGAGCTAATACCACCATTGTTGATGCTTCTTGTTTTGGAGTTTGCGATGGAGAGGCAACCGTAACAGGAATTGGAGGAGCGCCACCATATACTTACCAATGGGTTCCAGGTGGTTATAATACCAGTAACGTAGTGGGTATTTGTCCAGGCACATATAATGTTCAAATACAAGATTCGTTAAACTGTATTTATACAGAAACAGTTGTTGTTGGTTCTCCAGCAGAAATTGTTGTTGGGCAAACGGTAATTAACTCGCTTTGTGGTCAGTGTACTGGAGAAATTGATTTAACACCAATCTCTGGACAAGAGCCATTTACGTACGATTGGTCGCCAGCAATTCCTAACACAGATACACTGGCAATAGACCTTTGTGCTGGTGTTTACAACATTACAGTTACCGATATAAATGGTTGCGAGGAGGTAGTAACATCTCTCGTAAACGACATTCCATCAGCAACGCTTAACATGACGGGAATTGACCCGCTTTGTAACGATTCTTGTAATGGTGAGGCAATTGTTACTCCAACCGGAGGAACAGGCCCATTCAGTTATTTATGGGATGACCCAATGGCACAAACAGATTCTATTGCAGATGGACTTTGTGCAGGTTTATATACCATTACAATGACAGATGTTAATGGTTGTATTGCTGTTAATCAAATATCGCTTGCTGAGCCAACACCAATTGGCTTGTCTCTACTTATTGTAGATAACGGTACGTGTGCTGGAAATTGTGATGGAGCAATAACTGTTATTCCATCAGGAGGAACAATACCGTTTACCTATTTATGGGATGACCCACTAGCGCAAACCACGGCAACAGCAAGTGACCTTTGTGCAGGCACTTACACTGTTCAAGTAACAGACGCCAATGGTTGTACCGATATAGTTTCTGGTACTGTGAATAACCCTGCTGGCCTCACGGCTACTGCTGCAGGAACGGATGCCAGCTGTAACGGAGTTTGTGATGGAGAAGCTGCAGCTACAGTTGTTGGCGGCACACCACCTTTCACCTACTTATGGGATGACCCTGCTGGGCAAACAACAGACACAGCCACGGCTCTTTGCGCTGGTTCTTACACCGTAACAGTAACAGATATTAACGGTTGCGATTTTGTTGCTCCGGTTACTATCGATGAACCAGATCCAATTGTAATCACGTTCTCAAACATTGTCGGACTTCAGTGCGATGGAGAGTGTATTGGAGAAGCGACCGCAGATGTAACTGGCGGAACCGCTCCTTATACTTTTGCTTGGGACGATGCGCTTACTCAGAATACTGCTACAGCAGACAGTCTTTGTGCAAGTACCTACAACGTAACGGTAACGGATGCTAACGGATGTACCGAAACAGCTTCGGTAACTATAACCGGACCTAATGGATTGTCATCTAGTATTGTTAGTCAAACTAACGCTAGCTGTAATGGCGATTGCGATGGTGCAGCAGTAGTTGAAGCTACCGGAGGAACACCTCTTTACACGTATCAATGGAACGACATTTCAAACACTGCAAATGATAGCATTTCAGGATTATGTGCTGGTGTTTATAGCGTAACTGTAACGGATGATAACGGTTGTATTTCTGTATCTACAGTGGTTATTGATCAACCAGATCCGCTTAACGCTACAACAACTGCAGATGATGTGAGTTGCTTTGGCGAATGTGATGGCGAAGCAACCGCTTTCACTTTAGGAGGAACGTTCCCGTATTTTTATCAGTGGAACGACCCAGCAAACCAAACCACACTTACCGCTGTTGGTCTTTGCCCAGGTAATTATGAAGTAGAAATTACAGATGCAAATGGTTGCGTTGCTACAGCACCAGTAACCATCTTCGAACCAACAGAAATCACCATCGATACAACAGTAGTTAATGCTACTTGCGGCCAGTGTAATGGTGAAATAACCATAGCGCCAGACGGAGGCGTTCCAGGATATACTTACCTCTGGGGTAATGGAGAAACCACTACCACAATTTCAGGTCTATGCCCGGGTGTTTATACCGTAGATGTTACCGATGCAATTGGCTGTACGGTGAACTTTGACATAGCCGTAAGTAACGATGGTGGACCAACCAGCGCTACAGTTGCAGTAACCGATGCATCTTGCTTTGGAGTTTGCGATGGTGAGGCAACGGTAACACCAATTGGCGGAACACCACCTTACACTTATCTGTGGGTGCCGGGCGGACAAACAACGGCTGCGGTTACGGGGCTTTGTGCAGGTACGTACAATGTTCAAATTGTAGATTCTGCTGGATGTATTTATACAGAGCTAGTTACAATTAATGAGCCTGCGGAAATTGTAGGAAATGCAAACACTACTCAAGCAACTTGTGGTCAGTGTAATGCAGAAATAGTACTTACGCCCACAGGCGGAGATGGTGGTCCTTACACATATAGTTGGGCGCCTGCGGTATCGGTTAATGATACAGCTACTGGCTTATGCGCTGGCATTTACACGGTTACTATTACTGATGGAAGCGGTTGTGAAACCATCGAAACAATACCAATTAGTAATGTCGATGCGCCAACCCTCACTACATCATCTACAGATGCTTCTTGTGATGGAGATTGTGATGGATCTGCTACCGTGAGTATTTCAGGCGGAACACCACCGTTTACAATACTTTGGGATGATCCATCGGCACAAACAGATTCTACAGCAACAGGTCTTTGTGCAGGAACGTACAACGTTACAGTAACAGACGATAATGGTTGTCAGGCTGTAGCTCAGGTTACTATAGATGACCCAGACCCAATTTCGTTAAGTCAGCAGCTAGTAGAAGATGCCACATGCCCAGGTGCATGCGATGGTTCTGCAACTGTTTTAGCAACGGGCGGAACGTTGCCTTACACTTACGATTGGGTGCCAACCGGAGCTGTTGGTTCAACACAAAATGGTCTTTGTGCTGGTACATACACCGTTACAGTTACAGACGCTAATGGATGTACAGAGCAGGTAACGGTAGAGGTTAACGAACCAGATCCAATTGTTATAAACACCAATACGCTAGACGCTACGTGTTACGGACTTTGCGATGGCGAAGCTTACGCTGAGGCAACTGGAGGTTCTGGAGGTTTTACTTACCAATGGAATGATCTAGCTGCTACTGCAAACGATACGGTAACAGGTCTTTGTGCTGGAACCTATCAGGTTGTAGCTACCGACATTGCAGGGTGTATGGATTCAATTACGGTTACGGTAAATGAACCTGATTCTATCAGTATTGCAATTACTGTTGAGGATGCAAGTTGTGCTGGAGATTGTGATGGTACAGCCATCGCGATAGCAACAGGCGGCAACGCACCATATACATACCAATGGAACGAGCCAGGAAATACCTTAAACGATACGGTTGTTGGCTTATGTGTTGGAATTTACAACGTTGTAGTAACCGACTCTTTAGGTTGTACGCAAAATGCCAGTGCGGTTATTAATGAGCCACTGCCTCTTGCCTTAACAGATTCGGCAACAAACATTACATGCGGAGGTTCTTGCGATGGTATTGCTGGTGTTCTTGTAACAGGCGGAACGCCAGTTTACACCTACCAATGGGATGATCCAAATAACTCAACCACACCGTTTATATTCGGTCTATGCGCTGGAACCTACCAGGTTGTGGTAACAGATGCAAACGGCTGTACAGATTCTGTAAGCGTAACCATTATCGAACCACCGGTTCTTGAAGTAACGGTTGCCGTGCAGAACCCAAGCTGTGGTGGAGTTTGTGATGGAGAAGCTACCGTTACTATTAATGGAGGAACGCCAGGTTACACTATTCTTTGGCTTCCTGGTTTAGAATCAACGCCAACAATTTCAAGCCTATGTGCTGGTCAGTACACGGTAATTGTTGTTGATGCCTCAGGATGTGCAGATACGGCTGTAGTTGATTTAACTGAACCACCAATACTAGAAGCAGATATTACTTCGGTAACTCAAGTACTTTGTTCCACAGGATGTACCGGAGAAGCTACAGTAACAGGAACTGGCGGCACACCACCTTTCACTTATCAGTGGAACGATCCTGCGAGTCAAACAACAGAAACTGCCATTGACCTTTGCGTTGGTATTTGGGCTGTTACCATTACAGATGATATTGGCTGTACAGCTACAGCAACAGCGGTCATTTCAGACTCTGCTGCGCTTTCTGCATCCATTCCAATCTTTACAGGAGTTTCGTGTAATGGCGAGTGCGATGGAACCGCTTCAGTGTTTGCAAACGGTGGTGTTGGTCCATACACCTATTCTTGGGATGATGGCTTTAACCAAACAACTCAAACAGCAACAGGACTTTGTGCTGGTACTTATACGGTAACAGTTACAGATTCTCAAAACCCTGGTTGTGTTGCAGAAGCAATGGTAATTATTGCGGAGCCGTTAGTGTTAACCACAACTGCTACAGCTGTAGATGTTAATTGCGGAACAGATTGCGATGGAACAGTCTTGGCAATTCCGGTGGGAGGAACACCACCATACCAGTTCTCTTGGAATGATCCAGCAAGCCAAACAACAATTGAGGCCGTTGATTTATGTGTAGGCACATACACCGTTACAGTTACAGATGTTAATGGTTGTACAGCACAGGTTAGCACCACGGTAAATGGGCCATCTCCAATTGTTTCTAATGCTACTACAACAGCATCTTCTTGTAGCAATATTGCCGATGGGTCAATTGACTTAACGGTAGTTGGCGGTACGCCTGGCTATGACTTTAACTGGACGCCAGGAAACATCGACACAGAAGACTTAGCTAATGTTGAGTTTGGTACATACACCGTAACAATTACGGATCAAGATGGCTGTTCAATAACCGCCATGTATAGTGTAGGAACCTTGGTTGAAATTAATTCTGAACCAGGTCTTGACGATACGGTTTGTATCGGCACACCAATTCAATTAATTGGTTCTGGTGGTGGAGATTACTTGTGGTCGCCAGCGGCAACACTAACCGATGCTACAATTGCCGACCCAATTGCTACACCTTTCGATACAACTACGTATCTCTTAACCGTAACAATTGGTAACTGCGTTGATGTAGATTCTTTAACCATTTACACGTATGGAGTTCCTCCGGTAGATGGTGGCGATGATGTTCAGATTCCAACCGGAGGTTCTATTGGTCTTAACGCCAACGGAGTTGTTACCGGCTGGACTTACAGTTGGGAACCAGCCGAATTCTTGGATAACCCAGAGATTACTAATCCAACGGCAATGCCAGAAGAGTCAACCATGTTCTATGTAACAGTTACAGATGAAAATGGCTGTGTGGCTACAGATTCTGTGTTGGTTGAAGTAACGCCTGGAATTGAATTCCCAGACGGAATTACACCTAACGGAGACGGAATTAACGATACATGGAGAATTGACAACATCGATTTGTTTGATGATGCAATTGTTGAAGTGTACAACAGATGGGGACAAGAGCTGTTTGTTTCTGCCCCAGGCTATCCTGTTCCTTGGGATGGTAGGTACAAGGGTAAAGACCTACCCGTAGGAACGTACTACTACGTAATTCACTCGGCCAATTTTGAGGAGCCGTTTACTGGACCTATCACTATTGTTAGATAAGAATCATGAAGAAACTTCTATACATAGCAACACTCGTTTTCGGTTTCTCAGCGGCCTCGTTTGGTCAGCAGATTCCGCAGTACAGTCAGTACATGTTAAACGATTACATCCTAAATCCTGCAACCACAGGGCAGCATGATTACTGGGAAGTAAAATCAAACAACAGACTGCAATGGATTGGTATAACCGATGCCCCACGTACATTCCTTCTTTCTGCCCACGGGCCGTTTAGAAAGTACAATATGGGAATGGGTGGTTCTGTCTTTGCAGACATTACTGGGCCTACGAGCAGAGTAGGTTTCTACCTGTCTTACGCTTATCACCTTAAACTTTCTAAGTCGTTAAAACTTGGAATGGGTTTAAGCTTTGGTTTACTTCAGTATCGTATTGATGGAACAAAAGTGACCTTGTATGATAACGGTGACCCAGTATTCCCAAATCAGGTGATGACGGTATATGCTGCAGATGCAACCTTTGGTATTAATCTAAAGCACAAGAACTTCAATTTCGGAATCTCATTACCACAAATTATTGGTAACGATTTGAAATTCTTGGAAAACCAAGAGGAAACCAAGAGTTCATTGGCGCGCCATTACATGGCCATGGGTGGTTACACATTCCATGTTGGAGATTTCGGCATTATGCCAAACCTTCTTGTTAAGTATGTGGCTCCAACCATGCCACAGTTCGATGCTGGTGTAAAATTCGACTGGAGAGACCAGTTCTGGATTGGAGCATCTTACCGTCATGAAGACGCAGTTTCTTTCCTTGGCGGATTGGCTTACAAAGACTTCTTGGTGGTAGCCTACAGCTACGATATGAGCACATCTAACCTGAGAAACTATTCAGATGGTACGCACGAAATGATGATTGGCGTTCGCTTCCGTCCTTGGAAAAAGAAGGCTACTGAAAGTGCTGAAGGAACCTCTGAGGGTGCCGAAGAATAGCAGAAACAGATTTGATAACAAAGAAGGGCTCACAACTTGTGAGCCCTTTTTATTTAGTCGCGTTTAACATTCTTTAATTTGTGATAGACAATTAGCTGCTTGATAACAGGTTAGCTAGCCGAACCAAAGAACATTTGTCAATTCTCAAAAAACTAGCAGGCCAAACCGCCATTTATGGTGTTAGTTCAATCGTAGCTCGATTTCTGAACTACCTGCTTGTTCCGTTACATACGTTTGTTTTTGCGCCAGAAAGGTTTGGGGTTATTACAGAGATGTACGCCTATGTGGCGTTTCTAATTATACTTCTTACCTACGGAATGGAAACCACCTTTTTCCGTTTCTCAACCAAGGAAGGACATAATCCCGAAAAGATTTTTTCAACCATTCTTAGCTCGCTGGTTGGCAGCACATCGCTGTTCATACTAATGGCGCTAATATTCGCGCAGCCAATTGCCGACTGGTTACTCTATCCAGACAATACAGAGTACGTAGTTTGGTTTGCCATCATTGTTGGGCTCGATGCTGTTTCGTCCATTCCACTGGCAAAGCTTCGTGCTCAGAATAAAGCCAAGACGTTTGCTGGTGTCAACATCGTTAACGTATTGGTAAATATTGGCCTTAACGTCTTTTTCTTGTGGTACTGCCTGCCGCTTGTTGCAGAGGGCGGAAGCAACTGGCTTACAGATACGTTCTACGACCCAAGTACGGGTGTAGGCTATGTATTTATAGCTAATCTCATTGCAAGCATCGTCAAGTTCCTTTTGCTGGGGCCAACCATGCTGCAAGGCTTTGTGAAACCCCAAATGAGCTTGTTAAAACCCATGCTTATTTACTCGTTACCACTTCTAGTTGCAGGTCTTGCAGGAATGATGAACGAGATGTTTGACCGCGTAATGCTGAAACGGTTGCTTTACCCAATTTTGGGCGAAGAGGGAGCCATGTATCAACTCGGAGTTTACGGTGCTTGTTACAAGCTTTCTATCATTATAACGTTAATGATTCAGGCATTTAGATATGCTGCAGAACCGTTTTTCTTTTCGCAAGAAAAAGAGAAAGGAAGCCAACAACTTTACGCTAAAGTGATGACCTACTTTGTTTGGGTTTTGGCAGGCACATTTCTATTTGTAATGCTCTACCTAGACCTTTTCAAACACTTTATTCCAAACGAGGCATATTGGGAAGGGCTTAAGATTGTACCGATTCTACTAATTGCCAATATTTTCCTTGGTATTTATTACAATCAATCGGTGTGGTACAAACTCACCGACAGAACATCTTTTGGTGCTGGGCTGGCCATTTTTGGCGCAGCAATCACCGTTATTCTAAACCTCTTGTTTATTCCTACTTACGGATACGTAGCATCGGCTTGGGTTACGCTGGCCTGCTATGGTTCCATGATGGTTGTCTCCTATTTTCTTGGGCAGAAATACTATCCGGTTCCGTATGAAGTTGGAAAGCTGTTGGGGTTTTTAATTGCCGCAGTTGGCCTTTATTGGCTTAGTCAAATCATGAACTTGCCAGAAGGTTTTCTGGGATGGATGTTAAACCTGGCATTCCTTACGGTTTACCTCGGTTTGTCGTGGTTCCTGCTTCGCCCCAAATCCAAGCCGAATACGTAGCTTTGCGCGGCTTTTTAAGCACAGAAAATGAAAGTACAAGTAGTAAATCGTTCACAGCATTCGCTTCCTAATTACGAAACAGAGCTTTCGGCAGGAATGGACCTTCGTGCAAACATAACCGAAGACATTGAGCTTGGTAGTTTAGAACGAATTCTTGTGCCAACGGGCCTTTTTATTGCGTTACCCGCAGGAACAGAGGCTCAGATTAGGCCCAGAAGCGGACTGGCTTACAAACACGGGTTAACGGTTTTAAATTCTCCAGGAACAATTGATGCAGATTACCGTGGCGAGGTGAAAGTCTTGTTGGTTAATCTTTCAAATCAACCCTTTACCATTAAAAATGGTGAGCGAGTAGCACAGATGGTTATCGCCAAACATGAACAACCTGTTTGGGATGAGGTTGAAGTATTAAACGAAACGGTTAGAGGCGAAGGCGGCTTCGGGCACACAGGGAAAAATTGAAAAGAGCGCTTCATATCTTATTACTCATTGTACTGGCTGTTTCGGTTAGTTCGGTGCATGGCCAACGCAGGAAAAAGAAAAAATCTAGCGGGCCGAGTTATGAAGACAATCGGAAGATTACCGAACTGTTTTTCTCAGCCAGCAAGCAGAAAATGTTGGGCAATTATGAAGAAGCAGCTGGGCTCTACCACGATTGCATTAAAATCGACTCCAAAAATGCAGCCTCTTATTACGAGCTGGCTAATTTGTTTACAACAAGCCAAAAGCTAGAAGAGGCATTGCCGTTTGCGCTTAAGGCTTATGAGTTAGATGCTAACAATCAGTGGTATGCGCTGTTTGCAGCAGAAATTCAGATTGGTCTAAACGACTTTGTTTCGGCATCTAAAATCTACGAGAAGCTAGCAGAGCAGCACCCAGACCAAATTGACTTTCAGTATGAGTTGGCTACAACATACTTGTACCTGAACCGATTAGAAGATGCTGTTAAGGCGTACGATAAGGTGGAAGAAGTGATTGGAGTTAATGAAGAAATTTCGGTTCAAAAAGAGAAAATTTACCTGCAGTTAGACAGGTTGGATGATGCGGTAAACGAGCTAGAAAACTTAGCTAAGAATTTTCCTGGGGAGCAACGTTACCTCGGTATGTTGGCAGAAGTTTACACTGCAAACGATTTGCTTGATAAAGCTTTTGAGGTTTATCAGCGGATGATTAAAAACAAGCCAGAAGACCCAATTCTGCAGCTTAACCTGGCAGAGTATTACAAAAAGCGAGGGGAATTTGAAGCCTCTTTTACCGCGTTGAAAAAGGCGTTTGAGAGTCCAGCTTTAGACATTGATAGTAAGATTCAGGTAATGATGTCTTACTACACCATTTCTGAGAACGATGAAAAACTAACGGGTCAGGCGTATGAGTTATTGAACTTACTTACCGAGGCGCACCCAAAAGACGCCAAAGCGTTTGCTATGAAAGCAGATTTTCTGCTTCGCGATGGAAAACTAAGCGACTCGCGGCAAGCATTTTATGAAACGGTTAAACTAGATAGCAGCAGGTATTTAGTTTGGAACCAATTAATAAGTACCAGTTACGAATTACAAGATTTTACCGCCATGCAGGCTGATAGCAAAACGGCTCTTGAGCTTTTCCCGAATCAAGGAATGCTTTATCTGTTTAATGGCATTGCCAATAACGGTTTAAAGAATTACAATGCTGCGGCAGAAATACTAGACGAGGGTGAAATCTATACCAAAACTGACACGTACTTGAACGTGCAGCTGCTGTCTGTTTTGGCCGATGTTTACAATAATCTTGAACAGTTTGAAGAGTCGGACAAGGCATTTGAAAGAGCCCTCGATAAAGACCCAAACAATGCTTTAATTCTAAACAACTACAGCTACTTTCTTTCGCTAAGGGCAGAAAAGTTAGACCGGGCCGAGGAGCTTTCGAAAAAGTCTAACCTTTTGCAGCCCAGGCAGGCTTCTTACCAAGATACGTATGCTTGGATTTTGTTTCAGCAAGGAAAATATACCGAGGCTGAGGAATGGATTTTAAAGGCAATTGAAAATGGTGGGAGTAAAAGTGGCGTTATAGTAGAGCACTATGGCGATATTCTTCATAAACTTGGCAATAAGTCAGAAGCCATGAACCAATGGAAAAAAGCGCTAGAATTAGGTGATTTTTCAGATGAGTTGAACCAAAAAATTGATGGCTCTAAGCTACCGTAATGCAACAATTCAAATTTCTTTTTTTCGCTTCATTAGTTGTTGGCCTTGGGCTGGCCGGTTGTAAAACGGTGAAGCCAACAGTTGGCGCTTCGGCATATCCAGAAATCCCAACTTTAGACCTGCTTGATTCGGTTTTTACACACAGCCAATACAAGTATTTAAGTGCAAAGATTGCCGTTGACTACAAAGCCGAAAAACCTGATGGTAAGAAAGACTCTAAGGCTTTTACTGTTAGAGCAAGGTTTAAGAAAGACAGCGCTATTTGGCTTTCAATTACGCCAGCTTTAGGAATAGAAATGTTCCGATTGTGCCTGACTAAAGATTCTGTGAAATTGCTTAACCGCTTAGACCAGAAATACTTCGTTAACTCGTTTGATAAGGCAAACGAAGTGCTGCAGCTGAAGGAAGATTTTAAAGTAATACAGTCGTTAATTACAGGTCGGTTTATACAAGTGTATGATTTGGATGATTACCAGTCTGAAGTTACGAGTAACGGTTACTCGGTAAGCATGGATTTAACCGACTTTCAAACTGAAAAGACGGCAGCGCCAGTTGAACACATGACGGATGTTTCTGGCGGACTTTGGAAGGTAACTAGAACCTTCCTTAAAAGCACCGAGAACGATGATCAGATTATTGCAGATTACGGTGCGTTTCAAAAAGTAGGAGACACTTTTTATCCATCAGACATGAACTTTTTGATTGATGGAAAAGGAAAACTTGCGCTGAATCTTAAATGGAGTAAGATTGAGGAAAAATCCGCGGTTAAATTCCCTTTTAAAATCCCTGCCAAATACGTTGCGTATTAAGCCTTTCATAGCTGTTTTATTGGTTTCGCTGCTTAGCGTTGGAGCTTGGGGGCAGTCTAAAAGCGAGTTGCAAAAACAGAAGCAACAGCTGCTTAACGATATAGAGTTTACCAATAAACTGCTTAACGAAACAGAGGCCAATAAAAAGGCAACGTTGAGCGAGTTGAACCTGCTTAGCTCTAAGATTAACAAACGGCAAAAACTGATCAATACAATTCTTCGCGAAGTAGATTTAATCGAAAGTCAGATAGAGGAAACGCGCGGCATTGTAAATGCGCTAGAGGCTGATTTGCAGCGCTTAAAAGATGAGTACGCACAAATGCTCTATCACGCCTATAAAAACCAAAGTCAGTATGATAGGTTGATGTTTATTCTCTCTTCCGAAGATTTCAATCAGGCCTACAAACGAATCAAGTATTTCCAGCAATATGCTAAACACAGAGAGCAGCAGGCTAGAGCTATTGAATCAACAAAAGAAAGCTTAGAGTCTAGAACCGAGGAGTTGGCCGATAAGAAGTTGAAAATGGCTTATTTGATTGAAGACAAGGAGAAGGAGAAGATTCAGTTATCGACAGAAAAAGAAGAGCAAGATGGTTTGGTTAAGTCTTTAAAGGACAAGGAAAACGAGCTCAAAAAAGACCTGAAGAAAAAAGAAAGAGACAGAAAGAAGCTCGCAAACGCTATCAAGCGAATTATTGAAGAAGAACTTAGAAAGCAAAGAATAGAAGCGCAGCGTGGGTCTAAAGGAAAGACTAAAACCAAATCTGGGTTTGCTCTAACGCCAACGGAATTGGCTCTTTCAGGCAAATTCAGCGATAATCAGGGTAGGCTTCCATGGCCATCAGACAGAGGGGTTATTACATCATCCTTTGGTGAGCACCCGCACCCAACTCTCAGAAATATTAAAATTGAGAACAACGGAATTGACATTACAACTGATAAAGGCGTAAAAGCCAGAGCTGTTTATGAAGGAACTGTTTCTGCGGTGGTCTCCATTCCGGGAGCACACAAGGCAATAATTGTGCGGCACGGGGAATTCCTAAGCGTTTATGCTAACCTAGAAGATGTGTTGGTTAAGATGGGCGATAAACTCAGCGTTAAACAAGAATTAGGAACCGTGGTTACCGGAAGGGAAGATGGAAAAACCATTCTACATTTCGAAATATGGAAAGGCTCTACCAAGCTTAATCCCGCCAAATGGATTGTGGGTAAAAAATAAATACCTTTGACGCATGCTAGCAAGTGTACTTTTATTCTCACCAGGACCGACAGAAATTATCATCGTTTTGGTCATTGTTCTTCTACTTTTTGGTGGAAAGAAAATTCCTGAACTCATGAAAGGTTTAGGTTCTGGAATTAAAGAATTTAAAGACGCCTCTAAAGGCGAAGACCCTGATAAAATTCAGGAGAAAAAGAACGATTAAGTTCTAACCATTTAGTACAAATGGGAAACATCGCTTCTTATCATCAAGCGCTTAAAGAGAAAGCTACATCCGTTAGAAAAACGGTAGAAGCATTCCTTTCTAGAATTGAAGAAAACAAAGACTTAAATGCTTTTTTGGCTGTTTATGCCGATGAAGCTTTAGAACGAGCAGATGCCGTTGATGCAAAATTGGCATCTGGAAATGCTGGCCGTTTGGCAGGAGTGGTTGTTGGCATTAAAGACAACATTTGCTACCAAGGCCATGGCGTGCAAGGCGCGAGTAAAATCTTAGACGGATTTGAATCTTTGTACAGCGCAACTGCCGTTGAAAAACTGCTTGCCGAAGACGCAATAATTATTGGCCGTTGCAACTGCGATGAGTTTGCCATGGGCAGTTCTAATGAAAATTCTGCTTTTGGAAATGCGCTAAACCCAATAGATAAAACCAGAGTTCCTGGTGGTTCTTCTGGTGGTTCTGCGGTGGCTGTGGCGGCAGATTTATGTCATGTTTCGCTGGGTTCAGAAACCGGAGGTTCGGTTAGGCAGCCAGCTTCGTTTTGCGGACTGGTAGGCGTAAAACCTACTTACGGACGTGTTTCTCGGCACGGGCTTTTGGCATTTGCTTCAAGCTTTGACCAAATAAGTCCGTTTGCCAATAATGTTGAAGACCTTGCTCTAGTTCTAGAAGTTATTTCGGGTGCTGATGAGTTTGACAGCACCGCATCTAAGAAGGATGTTCCGAGTTACACACCATCGCAAAGCGGAAAAAAGAAGGTTGCTTACTTTAAGGATAGCGTAGAAAATGAGGCGCTAGACTCGGGTATAAAAACACGTTTTTTAGAGTCTATTGAGAAAATGAAAGCAGATGGCCATACGGTTGAGGCACTTGATTTCCCAATGCTTGAGCACCTTATTCCAACCTATTACGTGCTTACCACCGCAGAAGCTTCATCTAACCTATCTAGGTATGATGGAATGCGTTACGGTTACCGCTCTGCCGATGCTACCGACTTGGAAAGTACCTACAAGCTATCGCGATCGGAAGGCTTTGGACCAGAAGTAAAGCGTAGAATAATGCTGGGAACATTCGTTCTTTCTGCAGGATATTACGATGCGTATTATGGAAAAGCCCAGCGTGTAAGAAGACTCTTGTCTGATAAAGTTAGCAGCGTGTTTTCTGATTACGATTTCATCCTATCTCCAACCACACCAGATGTGGCTTTTAAGTTTGGAGAAAACTCTGACGATCCTATTAAGATGTACCTCGAAGACATCTACACAGTTCTGGCAAACCTTACCGGAATTCCTGCAGTTTCTGTGCCAGCAGGAGAAAAGAACGGATTGCCATTTGGGTTTCAGGTAATGGCCAACAAATTTGAAGAGGCCGAAATGTTCGGCTTTGCCAAATACCTAATGGACGATTGTTGCAGTTATCCTGCCTAGAAAGTTAATAGCTTCTCAACACCTGTTGTAAATCCTCAAACTGCGTTAGATAATTTTGCGCAAATATTATGCGTTACAGCCTTAGAAAAGGGGAAAAGATGATGAGAGCGGGATTACATATTGCATTTAGTTTATTGGTTGTTGCAAATTGCTTTGCACAAGACCCAGATACGTCACAATCAACCGTTTTACGAGACGACCCAAGCCTAGCTGCGCTAGATAGTTTGGTTATGGCTAAGTTTTTTGAAGCCAGCGAGTTCACCACCGATGCTGAGTTGCTGAACGTTAAAAATTGGAAGCCAGAGGAGGTTCCTGTTTTTGATAGCGCACACTATGCAGCTGCATTTGAGGCTATGGATCAAAACAGTCCGTTTCATTTTGTCTTTAACGCTCCGGTAAAAGCCTACATAGACGCCTACGGTAAAAGAAACCGAACTAAAGTTTCTAAAATGATGGGCTTGGCTGAGCTCTATTTTCCAATGTTTGAAGAAACATTAGACAGGTACAATTTACCTCTTGAGCTCAAGTATTTAGCCATTGTAGAATCGGCCTTAAACCCAACGGCAAGGTCTCGGTCTGGAGCCATGGGTTTGTGGCAGTTTATGTACAGAACAGGTAAGATTTACGACCTCAATTCTACTTCTTATGTTGATGATAGGAGAGATCCTTACAAATCAACGGTAGCGGCCTGCGAGTACTTCCGTTTTCTGTACGATATGTTTGGAGATTGGCAATTGGTTTTAGCCGCTTACAACGGTGGTCCTGGTAACTTGCTAAAAGCCATTAGAAGAGCTGGTGGCAAACGAGATTACTGGGAAGTGAGACCATATTTGCGAAGAGAAACACAAGGCTACGTGCCTGCATTCTTTGCGGTTAACTACATAATGCAGCATGCGGCAGAAAACAACATTTACCCAACTCAGCCCAAATTTTTCAATTACGAGTTAGACACGGTAATCATTCATAAATACACCGATTTAAACACACTTGCCACGGTTTTAGAAATTCCAATTTCTGAAGTGCGCTTCCTTAACCCAACGTTTAAGAAATCTATTATTCCTACTAGCAAGAATGGCTATGCCTTAACCCTGCCTAAAGAGAAGATTGGCATCTTTCTCACGCACCAAGAATCTATTTACGACCTAGGCAAAGAGGAGAAAAACGATGCTTACGCCAACCAGTCGGAAATAATGAAAGACGTGCGCAGAACGCACAGAATTAAGCGTGGAGAAACACTTGGCGGAATTGCAGCTCGGTATCGCGTTCGGGTTTCTGATTTGCGCGATTGGAATGGCATTAGAGGAAACCTAATTAGAGAAGGACAAAACTTGGTTGTTTACTCTCGCACGGCAGCAAAACCAAAGCCTTCGGCAACGAAAAGTACATCTTCAACTACGGCTAGTGGTTCGGGTAAATTTCACACCATTCAAAAAGGAGACACGCTTTGGGATATTGCCAAAAAGAACGGTCTTTCGGTTGCTAAGCTCAAACAGCTTAATAACATAAACAACCACTACAGGCTTAAGATTGGCACTAGGCTTAAAATTGGATAAATGAGAGCTTTCTATCTTTTACTAATTGTCTTATTTGCTGCTTGCGAGATTCCCGATGCACCCTTGCCGGGCATAACAGGTAAGGCCGGTGAGTTAGTTGTTGTAATGGACGAAGTGCATTGGAAAACCGAAGCTGGCGACACAGTTTTTAACTCGCTAACGCGCGATGTTTACGGACTGCCACAGCCAGAACCCATGTTTAATGTAGTTCACATTAAAAGTGCAGCGTTCACCAAAATTTTTCAGACGCACAGAAATATCGTTTATGCAAAGATTGGTAAGTCTGAAAAGGCTTCTATTGAATTAGTGAAAAACAAGTGGGCAAACCCACAGGTGGTTGTTGAAATAAAAGCCCCAAACATTGAGGAATTTGTAAAGCTGTTTGGGAACAACTCCAGTAAAATAATTGGGCATATTCTTAATGCCGAAGAAGAAAGAACCCTTAAAAGCTATAAAGCGCAAATCAACGAGGGTTTAACATCCACTTTAAGAG
Organism: Flavobacteriales bacterium; assembly: GCA_049608805.1. GTDB lineage: Bacteria > Bacteroidota > Bacteroidia > UBA10329 > UBA10329 > UBA10329. The sequence continues at coordinate 16,119 of JBMYXX010000031.1, forward strand.
ATAAGTACGGAGTAGGCTTGGTAATGCCAAAAGGCTACAAGCTAATAAGCGAGGAACAAAATTTTGCTTGGCTTCGCCACGATAACAAAGAGATTTCTCAGAACATTCTCATTTATTCCGAACCTTACACTAGAGCTAATACATTTAGTAAAGCCGGAATGATTGAAGCCATGTCTGGTTATTGCAAAGCGCACGTTCCAGGGCCAGATGCTGGCACGTTTATGTCTATTTACACCGATTATCCACCAGCGTTTAATGAAACTTCTATAACGGGAAAATACGCAGCAAAACTTACTGGCCTTTGGGATGTAGATGGCGCCTTAATGGGTGGTCCATTTGTTTGCTACGCCATGCTAGACCCAACAGAAACCACGGTAACATACGTGCATGGTTTTGTGTTTGCTCCTGGCAAAAAGAAGCGCAACTACTTGAGGCAAGTAGATGCCATTCTTAACAGCGTAAGTGTGCAATAGAAATTTTCATGACATTTTCTGTTTAGTCTAGCCTTCTATCTTTAGGGCTTCATACACTAAACTTATAACATGAAAAAACTACTACTTATGGCTTCGGCAGCGTTAATCTCCGCTGGTGCTTTTGCGCAATGTACCCCTGATCCGCAGTATGCGTCAAACTCTGCTGGTCTTTACCCAGATGGACCACTTGGACCAAATTGTGCTTTGCAAGCCACAAAAACAATTGTGAGCTTAACAGACACCAACCTTACAACACCTCTCGGTACGGCAAATTTTATTATCGGAAAAATGAAGGTAATTGCGGTAAACGGTTTGCCAGCTGGTTTAGAGTTGCATACCGATGTTGAAGTAGATCCAGGAGCTGGAGATTGGGGCGAATTTGTTAATGCTGGAACTGCTCCTAATCAAACATCTGCTGTAGGTTGCGCTTATATTTCTGGTGATCAAACCTCATGGGATAATGCCGCTGGTGGTGGCCCTGAAAGTGATGGGTTTTACCCTCTTGAGTTTGTTGTTGACGCGTACGTTTTGGATTCAGACAACGGAACAATTAACTTGTTTATCAGCCCACCAGTTTGGACAACTGAGATTAGCGAGGGTTTTGGTGGAGGACCGCTCTCTTTGTTTGATACGCTTTATATACCAACAGGCTATGCTGATATAAGCGAGCAGATTGCCGGAAACGAAAACATCGATCCGTCAACTCCAGAAATGTATTCTGTGCCTAACGACCCTAACGTAACTTACGTTTGGACAGCAACAAATGGAACCATTACTGGTGGACAAGGAACCAATGAGGTTACTGTTGATTGGGCAGGTAGCGGAACAATTGAAGTTGACCTTACTGATGAAGGTTGCAGCGGTAACGATCAGAAAATCGTTACGGCAAACCCAACAGGTTTGGATGAAATTGCAGGCATTAACGCAAGTGTTTATCCTAACCCGAGCAATGGTTACTTCAACCTTCAGTTAGATAATACTGATGCTTTGACTGTAAGAGTTATGGATGTTTCTGGTAAGGTACTTAGAACAGAAACGCTAAGCGGTTCTACAGTATATACGCTTGATATGCAAACTGCACCAGTTGGAGTTTATATTATGGAATTACAGACAGAGAACGGTAAAACGTTTAAGCGTTTGATTAAGCAGTAAGCTAACCGATAAAAGTTAGACCCAAAAAAAGGGGCTGGTAGTGAATTCACTACCAGCCCCTTTTTTAATGCCGTAAGTATTGGCTTATTTCTTTTGCATTCTAACCAATGCTTGGCTTCCGCTGATGTCAGCTTTAACCAAGTAAATTCCAGCAGGAACAGCAGTTAAATCAAGATTAAGTCTGTTAGCTCCAATTCTAATGGTTTTAAC